>CALLLO010000001.1 GCA_938082985.1 uncultured Candidatus Marinamargulisbacteria bacterium
CTCTTTGATAAAGCCTACCTTGATTTTAAGCACCTCTATGAATTGGATCAAAAAGATATTTTTTGGGTCACTCGATCCAAAGAGAATATGGTCTACACTGTTTTCAAAATAAACAGCCCAAAAGGAACGAGTATCTTAAAAGATGAGCTCATTTGTTTGACTAGCCCAAAAACAAAGGATCAATATCCTCACTGTTTACGCCTCATCACAGCAGAAGTATCGGTTAATGGTGAGATGAAAACTATGACATTTTTGAGTAATAATTTGGAGTGGGCGGCCTCATCTATTTGTGACTTATACAAAGCCCGATGGGCCATTGAGGTCTTTTTCAAACAGCTCAAACAAACGTTGAAACTGTCTGATTTCCTGGGCTATTCCAAACAAGCTGTTCAATGGCAAATATGGACCTCCCTTTTAACCTATGTTCTGCTCAGATTTATCGCCTTTAAGTCCAAATGGAAAAGCTCTTTTTCACGTTTGTTTACTACCATTCGCGGTGTTTTGTGGAGCCATGTCGATTTGTTTCGGCTTCTTGCTCGTTATGGGACAGCCGCTGGGCCCCCTAAACTAATCGCTTTCCCCTCTCAAGCATATTTGCCCGGGTTTCAGTTCTAACTTACTATGGGACAGCACGTGGTCTTTTTTTAAAAATGGAAATCGCTTTTTTGGAAGTCTTTATATTTTACGCTTGAAATATACCGAATTAGGCTTATTTTACTTGTCTATGGGATGGCTGTGAAGTAGATTCATAAATCGAATTCACAGTACAATTTATATTGGATAGTTTGAAAGTTAATTGTTCAAGTTTACTATTCAAATCAGCCATCTTTTTTGTGCTCATCGTATATCGTTTATGTCCTAATAATCCTAATGTGAATAGCCCTAGTAAAATAATAATGTGAAAAAAATAAACGCTGAATATTGTCATATAAACTCCTTAATTATTTGAATGTACCTAATTTAGGGGACGTCCCCTATTTTACTCTTATCTAGAAACGGGCATCTCCAAAACCTGCCTAAGCAACTGCTTCTCAATATCAAATGTAATCTCATAACTCACATCCAAAGCCCTACTCAGCCTAACAATAATAAAACTCCCTAATGAAGACTTAGGCGCACTATGAAGCTGTCTTGCATTTGCCACTCGCTCCAACAACCTTTTATACTGAATATCTGAACACGGGTTAGAGATACTTACGCTTTCATTATTCACAGACACAACAACATCTTTATCTGAATGCCTTAAAGCATTCTCTAAACAGTTCTTTAAAATAACCTTATATAAAGGGATGTCTGTTTCTATACTTATTTTTTCTGTCTGAGAAACACTCACTCTTTCTTTATCTTTAAACTGAGAGAGTACCGTCTCAAACGTAAATCCAAATTGACTAAGCGACTCTTCAAAAACATAACGTTCTTCTTCTATTAAATATAAATACTTCAGACTATCCATGCAGTCGCTAATAGATTGGATCGTGTAGGTTGCTTCCTCGGAGTCGCATTGTGTTTGGAGTAATACGAGTTTATTTCTGATTTCATGAGAGAGCACGCTTGAATATCCAGATAAAGAATTGAAAACAGAGTTAAATCTAGCTTTAACGTGGTCTATGGAGTCTATGATAGCCGAGACTTCATCTTTGTTTTTGTAGATAAGGATAGGCTCGGTAAGGTTGTTCGTGCTTAAGGACTGAAGCCGTTCTTCGAGTACCTTTAGGGGGTATATAAGACTATTCGAAAACCAGAATACGGAGGGAATGGCGATTGAAAAAAAGATAAATAAGGTAAGTAAGAAAGGTGTAAAAAAGGGCTCTATCGTTTTACTCCATGCAGGTTTAGGGACCCATAATTCTAGAATATAAATATCATGTCCTCTTAAAAAAGGTTTTGTATATATCATATAGGGTTCCCCGTGTAAGTAAATCGTGTCAAAACCCTCCTGTATAGTGAGGGTTGAAGTCCTTTTAATAGTAGGCTCTATCATAAATACTCCTGTGTTAATTAAGGGCGTTGAATCAACTTTATTTGCGACAATACGTACGGAAATATGGTGAAGCATAAGCATTTCTGTAAGTTCTTCTTGAAACAATGCGCTGTCTTTGATGTTTTTATTTTTAAGTCCAAATAAGAAAAGCTTCTCTTGTTCTTCCATAAGCTCGTGTTTAAGCTCCGTATAAGAATCTGCAAAATAAAGCAAAGAGAAAATTAGAAAAAGTAAACTACAGGAGGCCGCTAAGATTCCAAATATAACCCAACGAATTTTTTGTTTAATCGATTTATCTGAGAACATAACCTAAACCCCTTACTGTTTTGATATAACCTTCATTAAAAGGGAGGTCTATTTTTTTACGTAAATTTTTAATCTGAGCATCCACTTTATTAGAATCAATATCCGAATCTGAGCCCCAGACCCTGTCTAAGAGCTGGAAACGAGAAAGGATTATTCCTTTATTTAGTATGAGATATTCTAATAATAAGAACTCTTTTTTTCTAAGCGGGATATCGATCTGGTTTCGGGTGGCCATGCAGGTAGCTAGATCTATACAGAGGTCTTTGTAGTTAATTTTATTTTCTTTAATAGAAGACGATCTTCGTAGCAGCGCTTTTAATCTCGCGAGTAGTTCCAAATTGTCGAAGGCTTTGGTGAGGTAGTCGTCGGCGCCCAGTTCTAGGCCTTTTATGCGTTGGTCTATTTCAGATAATGCCGAGATAACCACGATGGGAATATTATTTTTCTCTTCTCTGAGTTTTTGAATCACGGTGTATCCAGAGCTTTCGCCTAAATTAATATCGAGGATGACAGCATCAAAAGTTTGAGTGTCTAGCAAGTGGAGCGCCTCGTAAGCATCATCACAATATTCGCAGATATAGCCTTCTGTATTTAAGACCCTTTTTAGGGTCGCCATTAAGGAAATATTATCTTCAGCTATGAGGAGTTTCATTAAAATTTATCTTCGTTTCATTTTCCTACGCTACATTGTCTAAGACAGAGAAGTTTACAGCTTACACGAAGGAGACATTTATGAAAATTAGAATATGGATACTGGTACTATGCCTACTTACAGGAAGTTCTTTATATGCCGAAAAGTTTAACACCGCTTATCAAAAAGTAACGCGATTAGAGAAAGCGCTCAGATGCAAGCATATTCTTTAAAAGATATTGAAGGAAATCATGCTTCATTAAATATCACAAAAAATGCAAGGTTAATTAGCATTTTTACGTCTTGGTGCAGTGTGTGTAAGGTGGAGTTAAAGCAACTTAATAAAGATTATGTACGTATTCAAAAAGAGAACCTACCCATCGACATCGGTGTTGTAAATGCAGGAGAATCTAAAAAGAAAGTAGCTAAATATAAGTTGCGACGTAAATTAAATCTTTCTATTTATATGGATCAAAAGCTAGATTTCGTTAAAGACCTTCAAGTATTAGGAACTCCGGCGATTCTTATTTTTGATAAAGATAATACGCGTGTATACCAAGGAAGTGAGTTACCCAAAGATTGGATAGAGCAATTAAGCGCTCTATAAGACATCCTTTTTCAGACTTTTCTGTCCATGCTACAAGTATGACGACACATGTGGAGATTGTGGCGGGTCGGAATAGAGTTTTAGCCGAATGCGCCCTACTACACATGGAAAGCCTAGTCTCTAAAATAAATCGTCTCGACCCCAAAAGTGAGCTTTCTCTTCTTCATAAGAAAAAAGGAAATTGGCAGAGCATAAGCTCCGAGCTCGTGTCTTTGTTCGCACTTTCTATGCAGATGGAAGAAGAAAGCAAAGGGGCATTTCGTTTAGATTACGAAGGGTTTTCAAAGAAGTCCGATGGTCATCATGGTTTTGAGCTCAATGTAGAGACCAAGGCGGTGTTCCTTCACGCAGACACACAGCTTAATGCAGGAGGGATTGGTAAAGGCTTTATCGTAGATGACGTTGTGGATTACTTAATTGAGCAAGGGGCTGAAGATGTTTTAGTAAACGCAGGAGGCGATTGCCGCGTTCACGGTGTACACTCTTGGAAAATTGGTTTATTTAATCCTCTCGACCCGTCTATTACCTACGGTCATATTAAGCTTAAAAAAGGAGCCGTGACGACATCAGGGACCTATGCTCGCAAGAACCATTTTTTTGATATAAGTAAAAAGGAATATATGAAAAAGCCACCCTACGTCTCCGTGACAGTTACAGGCATACGAGCGGCTCAGAGTGAGGTTTATGCCAAGTTACGTCTAATGGGTTCCAGAATAACCTTACCAAAGAAATATAAGGCGATGGGGGTCAGTTCGGATGATTTTAAGGTTAAGCAGTGGGTGTGACGTTAATCTATAGTAAGCACAGAGTCAAAAGAATAGCTTTGTCCTAACTCATCCGTTAAAGTCAGGTGAACAGTGACCGAGTCCCCCGACTCTACGTTTGTGTCATAGTAATAAACTAAGATAATAACTTCGGAATCATCGCCAGAAATTGTATAGTCCCATGTGTCCCCAATGTTATTATTAGAAATAACAAACCCTTCTTCATCTCCTAATTCAACATCATTTATAGTTAAGGTTTTAGAAACTGTTTGAATGGTACGTGTATCAATGTTGTTATTAGTAATGCTAATTTCTTGATAGGAGATCATATAGTCGTCCTGTGTAATTGATTGTTCTATAAGTGAGATATCTAAGTCTGTGGAATTCTGTATATTAGAGGACTTAGTACATCCGGTTATAAGTAGTGTTGTTAGGATAAATAAGATAAAACATTTTGCTTTCATACTTAGTTATCGTTTGGAAAAATAAAAAATTTCAGTAAATAAATTAAATTAGAATAAATTAGGGAGGTAGTCTAGGAGGCACAGTTGACTACGACCCCTAATCTAAGACAAACTTCATCATCACTTCACGAAACGTAAAGTAATACTCGATTTTTTTATCATACTCTCTTTCTTGTGTAATTACCGGTTTTTCAGGTGTTTCCTGAAAATTAAATAACTCTGAATTCAGGCTCCCCCCCCCAGGATAATATCTTTACTATCTAGTTATACCCGACCTTAATATTTCTTAAACATTAATTATCACTTTTAGTCAGAGAGGTCTCAATTGCTAAAACCAATTCTTTCGAGTCTGGTTTCACTATAGACCCAAAATGAGTCACATCTTTTCCATCAGCACTTATTAAGTATTTATTGAAATTCCAAGATACTTTTTTTGTTTCAGCTAAATAATCATAGAGAGGATGTCTCGGGCTCTTTTTCACATGTAAGCTCGTCGTCATGATAAACTCTACTCCATATGTTAGGCTACAAAACTCCTGGATTTCTTTGTTTGAATCCAATTCTTGCCTAAAATCATTGGACGGTACACCTACTATAACTAAACCTTTATCTTTATATGTTTTATGTAGTGCTTGTAACCCTGCGTATTGTTTTGTGAATCCACATTTACTTGCTACATTAACGACTAAAACAGGACGCCCTTTAAAATCTGAAAAATTTATAGTGACTCCATTTATATCGGGTATCTGAAAACTATAAAAAAAAGCCTCTTCTGCTTGCGTGCTCAAGCTCATCACTCCTATCGCTATCATACCTACTAAAATTATTTTTTTAAAACTTAACATGCTTTTTCATCTCCAATTATTTTTGTATGTAAATATTGTAAAAAGGGCAAGGCGACACTCCATATTAACGCTATTATTGATAATGATAAAATAAAGTTTTGATTTAGACTAATCGCGCCTAAGCTCGAAGCAGTAGAATATGAAAATCCACCACCCCAAAAACCTAATACCATACCTAAGATATATCGTTGTCTTAAAAAGGACAAACTATAACTTAATGTCGAAGCGAATAAAGGCCAGAGTAAAAGAGGAACTAAAGATGTCGATAAAAACGACACTATTCCCATTTTTACTAGTAAAGTATCCACAAAGATCCCTAAAATCGTAGCCGCCCCAAAAAGAGAGAGAGTCTTTCTCTTATTTTTAGATACCCAAATATAAAAAGAAAGATAACTTAGGCATAATATAAGACCTAAAATATAGTAATTTTTAGCAATGCTATAGACACTTAGAAACCAAGTGGCCTGAAATAAAAATATATTTAGTAGTTTCATCTCTATATTAATATCATAGTTTTTATTTTATTTTCTTCTCATTTCATAAAATAAAGATTTTTTACCTTAGACAGACCAACTATTTTGGCTGTTTTTTCTTATTAAATAGTATTTATAGGAATTTCCTCGTTACATTTTTTGGGATTCAGGTTTTTAGTATACCTGTCTGTTTTTATTAAGCAATCCACGATAATTTTCTAAATTTTAAAAGCCATACGTAAGCGTTTCATCGCAAGATGAAACGCTTACGTACTACTGTTAGTTTTAGTAAAAATCCAGTTTCAAAAATGAAGGGTGTTGCCATTCATATACGGGGTGAAAGATTTAGACCATACAGACGGCCCAACAACGTAGTAAAAAGAAAGCAGAGAAAATACATTGTTTTTCAGATTTTTTAATACTGTATATACAGGAATATATATAAATCCTCGTTAAGGTTTACCTCTCAATAAGTAGAAGATGTATCAAAACGGGTAATACACAGAAATATTTTTATTGAAGTTATGCATTAAAAAACGTTAAGGAGTAAGTATAATGGCAAGTGTAGGATCGGGATCAGGAGTTTCTTCCTTCTAGCAAGAACGCAGAAGATCTTAAAGCTAAGTTTATTGAAAAAATTGGAAAGAGTGCTACTTCTGAGTCTAAAGTTAGAGCTTTTTCAGAATTAATTATAAAATTAGTGGAGTATGTAGTGGAAAATAGATATAAACCAGATAAGTTTAGCCAAATTTTCCCGGAGGATCGGGTTGGCTATATGATAAGGCCCCGAATACCAGATACTCATGCAAAGTGTGTCTATTGTAGAACCTGACGCAGTACCTACTGTAGGATTAGGCATGTATTATGTAGGGGGTGCAGCCGCAGAAGGGGCTACCTCGAATTCTCTGGCAGCATCCGAAGGTCAAGAAGTCCCAAATTTAGAAGCGAATAGTGCTCCAGCTGCTACTCCGGCAGAAATGGCAGCTGCAGAATTAGAGGCTGTGATAGCTGAGTCTAAACGTAAAACGGGGAGTCTCCAGCATCGCTGATAGATAGAAAAGAAGAAGAAGATTTACAAGCGGCGATATTGGCCTCCAACCAAGAAGAGACCCGAGCGGACAAAGGAGAGGATGACGCTTCAGGCTTAAAAGTCACGATATCGGCGTCTAGTAGAAAAGTATCCGGCTACAAAGGCGGTCAGTTCAATCCTTTTCGAATGATTCGTTTACTAAGAGATCTCTGTTAATACATAACAGGTACTTCTACCTGCACCTGTAGATTCTATGAGGCCTTTTTTGACAAGACCAATGAGCTCCAAATGGGCTGTTTTATGAGATACTTTAAACAATTCTCTATATTCTTTGTTTCGTATAGAGTGTTGAGTTTGAACAAATGTTAAGGCTTGCTCTTGTCTCTCATTAAGATCAGAGGGACTGTCTATTTCAGTTTCTTCTTGTGATAGTTCTAATAGCTCATCTGCAATCGAATCAATGTTTTCAAGTTCCATATCAAAATGATTAGACTCAAACTCTTCATCACTCGGATACAGTGACACATCTATTTGTGTATGAATGTTTTTTTTCTCGGACAAGGCAACAATAGCTTTCGTACCTTCCAAGATGTAACTAGTGTTTTTATAATAATAAGGCTGCTCTTTTTGTGGCTTTACATCAATAACAAAAATCTCTTTATCGTTTTTTTCAACAGTAAAAACATTAATATCTATTTGAGGTCTGCAGTATGATTTAACAACTCCTTCTACCCATCCCGCATTCGTGTCGCTTCCCTTTAAATGGTAATTCTTCAGGTCTAAACCGATTAAGATCTGCCCACCTTCAGCATTTGCAAAGGCTGCGAGGTAAGGTCCGAGATCATCTGGTGACGAAAGGTGGGTGATGAATCTTGTGGTGTTAGTCTGTCCATTTTTAAGTTTAGTGAGTATATCTTGCCAATTCATATGGGCTCCTCGTATTTTAACTGTATTTACGATTATTATACTCTTTTTTTCATGATTGAAAAGTGTAATATAATTATATGGTGATGATTCGATGTCTTGACGCTCAAATTTGGGTAGTGGTACTTTCATTTCTATGAAAATATTAATCATTGGTTCCGGTGGACGTGAGCACGCTATAGCTAAAGCTTTATCCAAAAGTCCTCATCTCCCTACTTTATTCGTAGCTCCTGGTAACGCAGGCACAGCACAAATTGCTCAAAACGTGCCGATTAAAGATGCTGACTGTGCCGCCTTACTCACTTTTGCAAAAGATGAGTCTATAGACCTAACAATAGTCGGACCAGAAGGCCCTTTAGTTTTAGGTCTTGTAGACCTGTTTGAAGCCGAAGGTTTGAAAATTGTTGGCCCAAACAAGGTCGCTGCACAATTAGAAGGCTCTAAAGATTGGGCCAAATCTAAAATGAAAGCGTACGGCATTCCTACAGCGCGTTATGAAACGTTTACACATTACGATACCTGCATTGCTTATATCTCAAAAAGAAATACCTACCCTATTGTAGTAAAAGCGGACGGCTTAGCAGCAGGAAAAGGTGTGACGGTCGCCCAAACGTTTAAAGAAGCTGAAGAGGCTTTGCGTGATTGTTTCTTAGATGACAAGTTTTCGGGTGCTGGACTTCAAGTAGTCATTGAAGACTTTTTAAAAGGACAAGAAGCGTCAATGTTTGCATTTACGGATGGGAAAACTATCTTACCTATGATGCCAGCTCAAGATCACAAAGCTGTCTTTGACGGTGACAGGGGCCCCAATACTGGTGGAATGGGCGCTTACGCTCCAGCTCCATTAGTTACAAAAAAAATTCAAGAAGCTGTTCTCGAACGCGTCTTCAAGCCACTCATTGCTGGCTTCCGGAGTGAAGGTATTCTCTATAAAGGAATCGTATATGCAGGACTTATGATCGATGAAGGTGAGTTAAGTATTGTAGAATTTAACGCACGATTTGGTGATCCAGAAACTCAAATCGTTCTTCCTCTTTTAAAAACAGATCTTGTAGATATTTTTTTCGCATTATCCGAAGAACGATTAGATACAGTAAGTCTAGATTGGCATGACCATTCAGCTGTTTGTGTGGTTATGGCGTCGGGAGGTTATCCTGGTTCCTATTCGAAAGGTGCTCATATTTCAGGTACTTATGCCGCAGAGGCTTTGGAGGGCGTGCAGGTCGTTCTCGCAGGTGTTCAGGAGAAAGAGGGAGACTTGCTTACAAGTGGAGGAAGAGTTCTCGCCGTTGTTGGTCAGTCTGAGTCTTTAAAAGATGCTATAGACAAAGCTTATACAGGTGTCTCTAAAATATTCTTTGACGGAGCCTATAATAGGACAGATATTGGAGCTAAAGGATTAGTTTAACTGAAAAGTTCCGAAGTTAAAGTCTCTCTTATCTTCTTCACTGTATGTATGCCAATGCGTGGTGTAAATATCGTTCCAAAAATGATCGTCTTTAATTTCTTTAAAGTTAGACTCTGCAACACTTTCCATCATACCCTCCCATAGTGGCGTGACGTCCGTAGAAATATAAAGCTTGCCTCCTGGCTTTAGTTTTTTCTCTGCGATACTTAAAAACTGAGGTCTCACAACGCGTCTTTTGTGGTGTCTTTTTTTAAACCAGGGATCAGGATGAAAGATAAAAATGTTATCTAGGCTATTGTCTTCTAAGGTGTCTTCGAGAGCAATTTCAGCATTACCATGAATAAGATGAGCATTATCAATCCCTTCTTTTTCAACACGTTCACCAAGAAGTGTAACGATGCTTTTTCTAATCTCAACGCCTATTATATTGCGTTCAGGGAATGTTTTAGACCAATGCCTAAGGAATACACCTCTACCAAAGCCAACTTCGAAGTCTAATGGCCTAGAGAAGTCCCTGAAAATACTCTCTAGTTTTAGGCGTGTCAATCTTTCGTGGTAATTGAATGGGTTTGTGTGTGTTCGTGCTCGCATGTCCGTCTCTTAAAAATAATTTTATATCATCCATATAGTCATTTTCTGGATACCAAAACCATCTTTTTTTGTGCGGATAGGTTTTTAACTTGGCATTTTTACCATATTTAAGCAGCAAGTTAAGCATGTTCTCCTGATTTTGTGTATATAGAAACTTATTATTTTGAGTGCCTAATATCAAAATCTCAGCATTTAACTTTTCAATATTTCTAATAAAATTCACGGTTGACGCGTAACCTTTATTGTTAATAGTTTTAGGGCTAATAAGGACAATTTTATTAATATCACTATATGTTTCTGTAACAAGGAGTGAGAGTAAGCTTCTTTCACTCATTGCAACAATATATATACGAGAACTATCCACCCTAGAGTGGTTCTTTAAATATGCGATAGCTCCCCTTAACCCGTTAAGCTCTCTAGACGTGTTAATGGGGACCAGCGTTACATACCCCCAGTCACTAAAGGTCGTTGCAAAAGTATTAGGATCATAACCTACCTTCAAACTCAATCGGCCACCAGCCCAATCTAAAAACTCATCATAACTATAAATAACAGCAGGTAGCTTTCCTGAGATACTCGGGATACGGAGCGTAGCTTTGTAATTTCCCGCGTAAGAGTAGTGAATGGTCTTAAGTTTTGCGCTTAAGTCGGTGGGGACAAAGCAGAAAAAAAGAAGACTTATAGGTATTAAAAACTTCATTTCATTACTATATCATTTTCTTTCAACTTAAGCCTGATGTTATGATAAGTTATGATTACTCGTGCGTAACTTGTCGTTTTTACTGTTAATCTAAACTCTTTATTTCAAGGCTGTGATTGGTTGTTTTTGTTAATTAGTGTAAACTTTCTGTATGAGATTTCCATCGATAAACAAAAAATTAAACGAGCTTCATGACTGGTTAGATTTATTAGAGAGAAAAGAAGACCTCCCCCTATACTCTTCTGTTGACATCAGAGACGCGGGCTTTAAAGTGGCTGTAGTAGATACGAATCTTTTCCCCGCTGGATTTAATAACTTATGCAAATCCGCATTGGATGAAGCCAAATATCATTTTTTAGAAGCTATCCAATCTAGGGTCCCTGGTGGTAAGCGTATTTTAATGGTGACAGAAGAGCATACAAGAAACATGTGGTATCTTGAGAATGTTTACGTCTTAAAAGAAATGATGATAGCTGCTGGCTTTGAGGTTTGTGTCGCTTCCATTTTAGATCAAAAGCCACAGAATTGTGACGAATTTGGATACTTGGACCTTACCACTGCTAAGGACCACCCTTTACGCATGCATTGTTTGAAGCATGTTATGTCAAAACTATGTGATCCAGACTGTAAGTTTGACCTCATTGTTTTAAACAACGATTTAACAACAGGGGTCCCACAGATTCTAAAAGATTCGTGTATTCCTATTTACCCTTCTTTGGCCTCTGGCTGGCACTCCAGATTGAAATCACATCATTTTGCTATGGCAAATATAGCCTTAACAGATTTCGCAGCTGAAGCAGAGATTGATCCTTGGTTAGTCTCCTGCTTGTTCGAAAAGGTGGACGCTATTGATGTCAATGAAAGTGAGCATCGTCAACGTCTGTATGAGTCAGCCAAGGTGTTATTTACCGCTATTCAAAATAAATATGACGAGTATGGCATTAAGGAAAAACCTTTTATATTTATGAAAGCAGATTCTGGAACATACGGAATGGGAGTCAAAGCCATTGAGTCTCCAGAAGATATTTTAAGTTTAAATAGAAAAGCAAGAAACAACCTATCAAAAGGAAAGAGCTCACAGAAAATCGCTTGTTTTTTACTTCAGGAAGGAGTCCCTACTGTTCAACATGTAGATGGATTGGTTGGAGAAGCCTGTATCTATCAGATCGCCAATCATTTTGCAGGAGGTTTCTATCGCGTTAATGACGAAAAATCTACACGTGACAACCTAAATTCTAAAGGGATGTCCTTTAAAAAAATGTGTGTGTGTCCTGAAAATGAAAGTGAAGAGTGCGGGGTTTCCCCTGATACCAACCTCGATTTATATCGATTACTGGCACGTGTGGCAGGGATTGCCGCACATAGAGAAATAAAGGAATTAGAAGCAAAATAATGAAATTTTTGTTTTTAATGGATCCTATCCAGAGCGTTATTTATCACAAAGATACGTCCTTTGCATTTATGCAAGCTGCGGATAGACGCGGACACGAGGCCTTTTATTTAGCACAAGGTTCTACATCCATTACTCCTGAAGGCGCTTTGTTTTCTGTTCAAAAACTAAGCGTTAACGAACCCCTTAAAGCATCTGAACCTTTCGTTTTATCTGAAGATGACGTTGATGCTATTTTTATGCGAAAGGATCCACCATTCAATTCTGCATATTTAATGGATACATGGTTGTTAGATAGAGTTAAATCAAAGATTTTCATTTTAAATGATCCGGCTGGAATTAGAACTGTCAACGAAAAAATATGGGCTACTCAATTTAAAGATCTCATTCCCCCTACCCTAATTTCTAGTTCTCAAACTCACATTTTAAATTTTTTAGATAGTCATAAAAAACTCATTGTTAAACCCACAGATGGCTTTGGAGGAGCCTCCATATTTGCTCTTATGAAGGGAGATACCAACACAAAGGTTATTCTTGAAAGTATGACGAATAACGGTCGTGTAGAGATCATAGCGCAGCCCTTTATCGAAGAAGCTAAATTAGGTGATAAGCGTATTCTTCTTTTAGGTGGTGATATTTTAGGCGCAGTCCTAAGAGTTCATGGGGAAGGCGATCATCGCAATAATTTTTTTGCAGGTGGAAAAGAACTGGCCTGCGAGATTACAGATCGAGACCGTGAAGTCGTATCCGTATTAAAGCCTCATTTACAAGCTCTGGGCTTACATTTTGTAGGCATTGATATGATTGGCGATTATTTAATAGAGGTTAATGTTACGTCTCCCACATGCTTGCAAGAGATGAACAGATTGTATTCTGTGCAATTAGACGATACGGTTGTCCGTTATGTTGAAAAGAAGGTGAGTGAACAATGAAATCTACACATGTTTTATATAAGTTTGATGGGTGCCCTTTTTGCGTACATGTAATGTCGTATTTGAAAAAAAACGATATTAACATCACAATGAGAGACACGATGCAAGATGTTGGTGCACGAGAAGAACTGATCTCTATAGGTGGTAAAGGCCAAGTTCCCTGTCTGGTTATTGGCGGAAAGCCGCTTTATGAATCAGGAGATATTATTAATTACTTTGAGGAGAAGTTCGTATGAGTGAGTTATCTGTAGATATTAAAGAAACGATATTAAAAGCAGTTCCAGGAGCTGAAGTCTATATGAATGATCCAGATGGAGAACATCTAGAGGCTATCGTTATAAGCGAGAGCTTTGAAGGGATGATGTTAGTTAAACAACATCAGGTTATAATGAAGTCACTTAAAGAAAAGTTTGAAACGACGATGCATGCTTTGGCTTTGAAAACTTTTTCACCCAGCAAGTGGGCACCAGTTAAAGATGACTTTTTAGCTAGACTTAAATAAATAGGAGAAAATTATGAACTTAGATGAAAAAAAGAAAGAAATTGAAGCCTTAGTAAAATCAGAAAAGGTTGTCCTTTTCATGAAAGGTAACAAGATGGCGCCTCAATGTGGTTTTTCTGCACAAGTTGTACATGTGTTATCTCATATCGGTGAACCCTTTGAAACGAGAGATATCTTAAGTGATGCAGACTTAAGATCAGCGATTAAAGAATATTCTGATTGGCCAACATTGCCCCAGCTATATGTAAACGGCGATTTTGTAGGTGGCTGTGACATCATTACAGAATTGTATGAGAACGGAGAATTAGAAACACTCATAAAAGCCTAATGACCTGGGAGTCTCGTTTAATTGATTGGTTTAAAGCCAATCAACGCGTGATGCCTTGGAGATCCAACCCTCAACCTTATTACGTCTGGGTCAGCGAAATGATGCTTCAACAGACGCAAGTCGATACGGTCATACCGTATTTCAATCGTTTTATCACACGATTCCCCACGGTTAAAAGCCTCGCCGAAGCTCCGCTAGACGATGTTTTAAAACTTTGGGAAGGGCTAGGCTATTATTCGAGAGCAAGAAATTTACATAAAGCAGCGGGTATAGTCGTCCAGGGACACAAGAGTATCCTCCCTAGCGATTATGACGAGCTCCAAACGCTTCCTGGCCTAGGACCTTATTGCGCGGCAGCTATCACAAGTATCGCATTTGGACATCCGGTTCCTGTAGTAGATGGAAATGTACTCCGAGTATTTACACGTTTTTGGGGTATTTTTGAAAATATCACAAAGCAAACGACCAGAAAAATGTTGTTTAATAGACTTATTTCTTCTGTAGAATCAGTAGATCCCAGTGATTTCAATCAAGGGATTATGGAGCTAGGTGCTCTTGTCTGTACCCCAAGAAATCCTACTTGTGACAGCTGCCCCCTCCAGTCAGACTGTGTGGCCTATGCCACAGGTCACATATTAAAACTACCCGTAAAAGATAAGGCGAAGCCAGTCCCTCATTATAATATTTCGGTTGGAGTTGTTTGGTTAAACAATAAAGTATTAATTGGAAAACGAAAAGAAGATCAAATGTTGGGTGGCCTATGGGAATTTCCTGGAGGAAAGCATGAAGAAGGTGAAGAGTTTTCGGATACATGTGTACGAGAAATTAAAGAAGAAACGGGCTTGGCTATTGAGATTGAAAAACAATACTGCATAGTCAAACATGCCTATAGTCACTTCAAGATAACGCTTCATGCGTTTAAATGTCAGGTCTTAGGAGGCGAGCTAGAAGCCAAGTCGGCTTCAGAGTTAAAATGGGTCTCATTAGATGATGTAGATACTTATGCTTTTCCTAAGGCAAATAAAGTTGTTCTCGAGCATTTATCTAAAGACAGTACGCTGTTATTCTAATTTTTTCTTTCTTATTAAAAAAGCAATGATCATAAGTAAAACAGCTATGGAAACGACAACCGTAGCCGCCCACAAGCCGCTAAAAAAGCTTCTTAGAAAAACGGTAAAGACGATAGCTACTAGGAATAAAAAAGGGACTTCGTTTAGCAGGCGGAGTTTTAAGCTTGATAGCGAGAGGTCTTTGTTTGCCAGTTTCTTTCTTATCCGGACACAATAATGGTTGTAGCCTATGAACAAAATCACAAATACCATCTTAAAGTGAAACCAACCTTCTCTGTAAGCACCTGAAGCCGCCATAAGACTTAGACCTAACCCCAAAGTAATTAGCATGGAAGGGAGTATGATGATGAACATAATTCTTTTTTCAGCACTCGAAAACAAGGGAATTAAAATGTCTTGTTCTACCTGAGTTTTATCTAAGGCTTCTCTGTGATAGATAAACATTCGACCCAAAAAGAAAATTCCTGCAAACCATGAAACTATAAATATGACGTGTAGAGCTTTAAAAATTAGATATTGCACACCGGCTCCTTGCTTGACTAACTGCTATAATTAATAGTAATTGTTTCCTGTTCAAGTCATACAGTCAAGGAGCTCACTAATGTCAGCATTTCAAACTCGTGGAAAATGGTATAAATCTCAGATTAGAAAGATTTATTTTGCGGATACTGATGCAGCAGGTGTTATGCACCATTCTCAGTATATCCGTTATTATGAAGCCGGACGTATCGATTTTTTAGATGATATAGGCTGTAGTTATCATGCCTTTCAAAAAGAATCTGTTGGATTTGTCCCCGTTCATATTGACGTTAAATATAAACGACCGCTCGTGTTTGGGGATACCTTTTGGATAGAAACTCGAGCCCTTAAATTCTTTAAAGCAAGTTTTCTTATTGAAGCTCGTATCGTCTCCAATAAAGGTCTTCATTCTGAGGTGATAGTAAAGTTAGCAAGTATGAATGAATCAGATTGGAGCATCATCCCCTTGCCTAAACGTTTAATTGAGCAGATTACCGCGTTCGAATCTGAAGATTAACGTCTATCTCTAAGTTTTGAGAGTAGCCTAAGAATTTCAATATACAACCAAATAAGAGTGACGATTAAACCAAAAGCGGCATACCACTCCATATACTTAGGAGCCCCTATTTCTTCACCTTCTTCAATAAAATCAAAGTCCATAACAAGATTTAAAGAAGCAATAACGACGACAATTAAGCTAAATCCGATCCCCATAATCCCACTACCATTTATGACTGAAAAATGAATGCCAAAAAAACCAAGTATAAATGAAGCGAAATAAAATAAAGCAATCCCACCCGTCGCGGCGGCCACTCCTAGTTTGAAGTTTTCTGTCACTTTGATTAGGCCTGATTTATAAGCCCCTAATAAAGCAAACATAGTACCAAATGTTAAGCCAATTGCTTGAATAACAATACCCGGGTAGCGTTGTTCTAGCATACTCGATATTCCCCCAAGAAAAAGGCCTTGTAAAAGTGCGTAGGCTGGAGCTGTGATATAAGCCGTTTCTTTTTTTAAATGAGTAATGATGCCCACGACAAGTCCACCAATAGCACCCACCAGGCCTAATCCCATTGCCTGAGAAGTTGGCATTCCCCAGGTCCAACTTGCGGTGAATATGGCACAAAGAAGCAGTACAGACGTTTTATTTACAGTACCTTGGACGGTCATTTTTTCTGTTGAAGTGCTTGTTACCTTTGCTTGTTCAAATATAGTGGCATTAAGTGCCGGGTTTGATGATTTAATCATGATCACTCCTAATGTTTTTAAATTTGATGTAGTATATCATTTTACACAAACGAAAGAGTAGGACACTTGATTTCATGATGGATTTTTTGAAAAAATGTTTAATGTACTACGTGTGGTTTGATATTGTTAAATATCTAGGCGCCATAGCTTTATTTTTATGGGCCTTCGGTCAGGATCCTCGTGCAAGAAACACGATTCATCATTTTAATTTCCCTACCGAGCTAGACTCTAAAATTAAGTTAATGAGTTATAATATTGGCTTTGCTGCTGGCTTAGATAATTTAAAAGGGTCTGTTCATAAACGATCTGAAATAAAAGAAAACTTAAACACTATCTGTGCTTTGGCTAAAGAAAAAGACGTTAATATTCTTTGTGTTCAGGAAATCGATATTAACTCTAGGCGATCCTGGTTTTTAAATGAAGTAAAACATATTGCCAACGCTCATGAATTTCCTTATGTCGCGGTAGGTATTACATGGAATAAAACATGGGTGCCTTACCCCTCTACGTGGAAGTTCTGGAAACACTACGGAAAAGTTATGGCAGGTCAAGCCATATTTTCTAAATATCCTCTTTCAAATCAACACATCATTCGTTATAAAAAACCAAAAGAACGCTCCTTTTTGTATAAACTTTTTTATTTAGATAGAATTTCACAGTTTGTTTCGCTTTCTCTACCTAATGGGAAAGACATTGTTATTAGCAACTCTCATCTTGAAGCATTTATCAAGCAGGCTAGAGAGGAGCAGGTTTGCCTTTTGGTGGATTATCTTAATGCTAAAATGGAAAAAACACCCATAATCCTTGTGGGCGATTTCAATGGCATTTCATCAGAGTCTAAAAAATTTACATTTGAAGATGAACCTGAGCTGGATTACAGCAACGATACGAGTATTTCTAATCTAAAAAGCATTACTTTTTTAAAGGAAGGCATAAATAAAGAGGCACCTAATTTTTATACCTTTCCAGCAAATAAACCCAATCGTCAACTGGATTATATGTTTTATACTGAAAAAAGTTTTAAATTAAACGAAGCTGAAGTCCTAGTCGATGCAGGCTTTGCCTCTGATCATTTGCCCTTATACTTTGAGCTAGTTCTTATTTAAACCTTTTCTAGAGCAGATTTTAGTTCAAATGGAATCTCTTTTTTTTGTCCTGTCGTCGTATTAATCACAACATGGCTACTTTTAGATGTGCCGACTAAGCTG
>CALLLO010000002.1 GCA_938082985.1 uncultured Candidatus Marinamargulisbacteria bacterium
TTAATTTTTTCTTGTTCGCCCACGTTATTTAAAAATGCGTAATAATTCAGAGGAATATAAAGCCCATCTGTACTGGAAATACTTGATTTATTAAGCGAAATTTTTTGCATTGCTTTATGCTACCAGTTTTGATCTATCTTATCAATTGAGCAATGCTATACTGGGATCATGTTTAGATTTTGGGAAAAATACTCTGTATCAAATGTACGTGTAACCTCAGGGTGTCAGTTGAGCTGTGGCTTTTGTGACTTATGGAAAAAAGAGCCTGAAATAAGTGAGCTTTCAAGGCTGATTACGACAGGTACTTATTATGATGTTTATCCAAGAACTCGGTGGGTGAATCTATATGGGGGTGACCCATTTATGTATGATGATTTACGCTTTATTTTATCTTTTTATCAGTCTGAAGGCGTGAAGGTGAGGCTGTGGACTAATGGGGTCGTTTCTCTGAACGCAGTGGCGGAGGTGGCGGATGTTGTGGCGGAGGTTCAGGTATATATACCGTCGGTATGTGAAGAAGACTATGGGCTTGTTACAGGGCATGGAAGTATTCAAGAAGTGAGGGATGCTATTCGTATGTTTAAATCTGAGAAGGTGGCGATTGGTATTCATTGTCCTGTTTCAGATAGTAATATTGGGGATTTACCTGATATACATGATTTTGCATATGATCTTGAGGTCCCTTTGGTTTTTCATAGAGGAAAAGTGAGCCTTTTAAATAAAGAACAGAAGCGTTTGTTGTCTAGGTATAGGAGAGTTAAAGGCGTGGGTGTGAGAGTAGATGATTCTCTTAATAATCATAGCTGCAAGGCCTTACCTACTATAAATACTCATTTTTTGGCTTGTCTATGGGACGATCTTGTTTTTCGTTGTCGGAATCAAAATTTAATCTAAGCACGAGTTGGAAATCCCCTAACATTTAGGTACACTGAGGCGTATGAAAACCTTTCAAGAAATTATTTTCGATTTACAAACCTTTTGGGCAGAACAAGGCTGTGTCATTGTTCAACCGTACGATACTGAAAAAGGTGCGGGAACCATGAGTCCTCATACCTTTATTAAAGCCTTAGGCCCGGAGCCATGGAATGTGGCATATGTTGAACCTTCGCGGCGTCCCACCGATGGTAGATTCGGCGAAAACCCAAACCGTTTGCAACATTATTTTCAGTTCCAAGTTTTATTAAAGCCTTCACCTCTTAATGTGCAAGATCTTTATATTAAGAGTTTAGAAAAATTAGGCATCAACGCTCAGGATCATGATATCCGATTCGTAGAAGACAATTGGGAGTCGCCGACACTAGGCGCGTGGGGTGTCGGTTGGGAAGTATGGCTGAACGGCATGGAAATTACGCAATTTACTTATTTTCAACAATGCGGTGGCTTTGATTGCACTCCAGTTCCTGTAGAAATCACGTATGGGTTGGAACGTTTAGCGATGTATATTCAAGGCGTAGATCATGTCATGGATTTAGTTTGGCAGGATAGCCCTAAAGGGCGCCTGACCTATGGAGATATCTATAAAGACTTTGAGGTGCAACACTGCCATCATAATTTTGATGCAGCTTCTGTCCCAGATTTGTTCACCTTGTTTAATACCTACGAAAAGGAAGCGACGTCTTTATTGGACGCTCGCCTACCTTTACCTGCCTATGAATATACCTTGAAGTGTTCACATACCTTTAATTTGTTAGACGCGAGAGGTGCGATATCTGTGACGGAACGTATGCGATATATTTTGAGAATTAGAAAGTTGGCACAGAGATGTGCACACGTGCACATGGTGTATAAGGGCTATATTGAGGAGTCAAATGAGTAAGCATCTTTTAATTGAATTGGGATGTGAAGAAATCCCTTCACGTTTTATCGACACACTTTTGGCAGATATGTCGACTCAGATTCAAGGCCGTCTACAGGGGGCTCGTATACCCTTTGATTCTGCTAATATTCAGTGTTTTGCTACATATCGACGCTTGGCGTTTAGACTTTCAGGGCTAGCGGATAAACAAGAAGATGGGGAGGAAGTTTTTAAGGGGCCTCCTTTAGCGATTGCTAAAAATGAGGCTGGCGATTGGTTGCCTCCTGCGCAAGGCTTTGCAAAGAAAGTAGGCGTGGAACTTGCTGATCTAGCGAATTGTGTGGGTAAAGACGCAAAAGGGCGAGAGATATTAATGCTTAAGCGAACCTTGAAAGGCGCTGATACACTGAGTGTGCTCCCTACACTTATAAAGGAGTCTTTAAGCTCCCTCTCTCTTCCTATTGCCATGCGATGGGGCCGGCATTCAGCGTCTTTTTTCAGACCGGTTCATTGGTTAGTCGCTTTGTTTGGCGAGACTGTTATTCCTATCGATTTTTTTGATGTGAGCTCGGGTGCTGTGAGTCGTGGTCATCGTTTCCTTACTCAATCGTCAGATGGGAGTATCGATGGTGTTGAGATCAAGATTACCTCGGCCGCGGCGTATGAAAGTCAGTTAGAAGCTGCGTTTGTTTGTGTGGATTCTAAAAAAAGAGGTGAGACCATTGTCTCCTTTTTGAAAAAGCATGGGCAAGAGAACTATGACCAAAAATTATTAAATGAAGTGGTGTATCTCGTTGAGTCTCCATGCCCTTTAGTTGGGAAAATAAAAGCAAAGCATTTAGACTTACCTAAAGATGTTTTAGTACAGAGTATGGCTATTCATCAAAAATATTTCCCTGTGTTTAAAGACGGCACGCTTATGGATAGCTTTTTGTTTATCGGCGACAGTATCACTGAGCAAAATAAAGCGACTGTCATTGAAGGGAATGAACGTGTGTTGGGCGCGCGCTTGGATGACGCGATGTTTTTCTGGGAAGAAGATCTCAAAACACCTTTAGCCAGCTTAGTGCCTAAATTAGATGCGGTGTTGTTTCAAAAAGGATTAGGGTCTGTTTTGGAAAAAACAAAACGGATTGATACCTTGGCGTGCTATGTCTCTAAGCTGTGGGAAACGGAGCTGAAAAGGACGGATGTTTCACGTGTCGCACTGTTATGCAAAGCAGATTTGGTATCTCAGATGGTGTATGAATTTCCAGATTTACAAGGCATTATGGGTGAGTTGTATGCTGACAAATCCGGGGAGTCTAAAGCTGTAAGCAAGGCTGTGAGGGAGCATTATTACCCGCTAAGTTCGAGCTCAGCTTTACCTTCCAACGTTTTAGGCGCGGTTGTGTCTATGGCAGATAAAGTGGATACGATTGTGGCGTGTTATCAAAATGGATTAATTCCTTCGGGCTCGAAGGATCCTTTAGGGGTTCGCAGGGCGATGTTAGGGATGTTGGGTCTGTCTAAGCATTTCGGAATTTGTAATTTTAGGACCTTGTTCCAGAAAGGCTATGACGTTTTAGGTCAGGGTTGTGAAAATTTTGATGCATTAAAAACGTTTTTTGAGCATCGCTTAAAAACCTTTATTGAAGAACAGGCTGACGTGTCTCATGATATTGCTGAGGCTGTCTTGGCGATTTCTTGGACTGACTTAAATAAAGCTTTGGCGTGGGCACAAGAGTTGAGTGCGTGTAAAAGGAAAGAGTCTAGTCAGTATAAAGATCTTGTAGAGACGGCTATTCGGGTGTCTCGTTTATCTAAAAAAGGGGCGGCAGATTCTGTTGATGAGGGATTGTTCGAGCATGAGATCGAAACCTCTTCGTTTCATCAGTTATCACGTTTAAACGACCTTAAGTCTGTCGACGATTTAACCCCTTTAGTGACAGAGTTAAAACAGTATTTTGATGATGTCCTTGTGATGGCAGAATCAGAAAGCATTAAAGAAAATCGTTTAGGCTTTTTACGCCAGGTAGAGGCTGTGTTTACACAGTGTTTTTACGCTGAAAGTTTAGTCGTTGAATAGAGGAGATTATTAAAAATGAAAACAAATGTATTACTCCATAATAGTTATGGGAAGCCAGAAGATGTTGTGCGATTGACAACCTATGAGATAGAAGAATTAGCCGAAGGGCAGGTGCTGGTAGATATGGCATTTTCACCGATTAATCCTGCTGATTTAAACATGCTAGAAGGGACCTATTATACACAGCCTGAACTTCCTGCTGTTCTTGGAAATGAAGGCGTTGGGGTTGTTGAAGCTGTAGCCGAAGGCGTTACCTCGGTGAAAGTGGGTGATCATGTTATTTTTCCTTTTAGAGGAAAAGATAATTGGGTAGGTTTGTGGGCTGAAAAGGTGGTGTCTCCAGCTAATGAGTTGGTGATTGTTCCTTCTGAAATTTCTTTGCAACAAGCCGCGATGTTAACCGTGAACCCTGCAACGGCGTATCAGCTTTTGACTTTATTTGATGATTTAAGTTCTGGTGATGTTGTGATTCAAAATGCGGGGAACTCCTCTGTGGGACGGTGGGTAATCTCGATAGCTAAATCTATGGGCGTTAAGACGATAAGTCTTGTTAGAAACGTAGAGCTTATTGATGATCTAAAAGCCTTAGGAGCGGATTGGGTATTTGTAGATGATGAAGATGTTGTGAAGAAGATAAAAGAAGCGTCTTCTGATAGTCGTTTGGCTTTTAACGCAGTAGGTGGGCAGAGTGCTACTCATGTCATGAAAGGCTTAGTATCGGACGGTATATTGGTAACTTATGGCGCGATGAGTAAAGAGCCTGTACAGGTGAGCAGTGGGGCTTTGATTTATAAAAATATTTGGGTGACAGGCTTTAATCGAGCGAAGTGGGTAGCCGAAAACCCAAAAGAAGTGGTGTTGGATGTCTATAAAAAACTTATCGATTTTATACTAAAACATAAAATCGAGATCCCAGTAGAAGCGACGTATTCTTTTTCAGATGTAGATAAAGCCATCGCTCATGCGTCTCAATCCGGCCGGACTGGGAAGGTTTTGTTTGAGATTTAGTCTTTTAGGTGTAGTCAGTCTTGAAAGTATAGATAGGGGTGTCGCTTTTTTTTGCTTTTTCCCAATACGCATTCATCTCGGACTCCGGCATCTCAGCTATACTCTTTTTATTCAGCTTAGATAGTTTCTCAACCTGTTTAAACCGATTTATAAATTTTTCATTACTTTTTCTTAATGCTTCTTCAGGATTTATCTTCATGTGTCTTAATATATTACAGATAGAAAAGAGGACATCTCCGGCTTCATCTTCTATACGAGATTTATCGCTATCAGATTTCTCATACTCTTCCTTGAGCTCGGCAATTTCTTCACTCATTTTCTCAAAAGGACCTGAGATATCTGTCCAATCAAAACCAAGTCGAGAGGCTCTTTTTTGGATTTTGTTGGCTTGAAGTAGGGCGGGGAAGTGTTTTGGGATACTATCCATGACAGAGTCGCTCTCAGGTTTTTCTTCTTTCTT
>CALLLO010000003.1 GCA_938082985.1 uncultured Candidatus Marinamargulisbacteria bacterium
TGAAAAAAGGTCGGCCACCTGTGAATGGTTTAGAAAAATCAATGGAGATGCTCTTAGTTACCTATCCAAGGAGTGAAGGTTTTGTTGATATTGATGAGGGTTCCAAGATAGCTCTAAATAATAGACCGGATAATATAATAGATAGCACTTGTTTTGACTTGGTCCTAAATTCCGATAGTAAGATTGCTAGTGCTGCTTTTCCTCAGCGTTCGATGCCGTTTAAGAGAATGCCTAAGACGGATCCAAGAGCGCTGTCTGCTTCTGACAACTCTACTAAGAAGCTTGTAGCTTTAATATTGGAAGTAAAGCCAGATACGAAGACGGTCTCAAAAACAGAACTCAATAAATTATGTTTTTTGAGCCATATCTATGACAAAGATAGTGTAATAGATATTGCAGCGGATGTGATATCTAAAAAAATTGCGGATTCTGAGGGTTCTGCAGCGCCGATAAAGGCGTTAAAGACTCTGTGGGAGGCTAGTCTCGAGGGTATTAGTTACGAACAGAAAGGAGCCTTGAATAGTATTTTATCTGAGGCCTGTGCGAAGGTCATACTCGATAGGTACAGTACTACTGGAGTCTTAGCTGAGGATGGGCTGAAGGCCTGCTTAACAGGGATGGCTACGCTAAATAAATTATCTCAGACGACTACTCGTTTTGGAGATGTTTTATTTGAAAAATGTACTGAGATGAGGAAAGCGGGTCCACCATCTTCAAAGAACTTAACTCTGTTGGCCTTTTCAGCCAAAGCCCAATTGGATAGTACTAGATATACTAAGAGTCAGTGTAAGGATGACGTTAAGAAAGATCTTAAGACTTTAGATCCAAATATGGGGATGCGGGAGACATTGATAGCCGTGTTGAGGGAGGATCTCCCCGTTGTAGCGACGGTTATAGACGCGTCTCTTCCAGAAGCTAAGAAATCAGCTAAAAGAGAGTTTTTAAAATTAGGACTAGAGCACGTCAAGGAGAGATTAGAAACAGTTTTAACTCGCCCAACAAAAGGATACAAAAAACAGAAGGATATTCATGAAAAATACAGCAAGGAACTTGGAGCTTTAACGAGCTATAAAGAGGCTGTGGCCAACAATAAAGAGCCTTCAGATAAAGTAATAAATGCTGTGTTTGAGCTTAATTTCGCCGATATCCTAAGAAGTTTAGAGGGTTCCTTGAAGGCTGTTAGTTCCTGGGATAAGTACTTTAATAAGACACTTGAGGGAGATATTCAGAATCTAAAAGTATTGTTTGAGAAGTTTAATAAATTTAGAGCACAGGACTCTTTTAATGATACTTTAATGAATCGAGAGGATCATAAAACCGATACGATGGAAAAGGGGGCTAAACTTGAGGCTCTCGTCCATGAGGCGATGACTCCTGATGATAAAGCTACGGTTACAAGAGAGAAGATAAAAGAAAATGTAATGATGTGGCTGGGATCAGATTCGTCTATTCCGCCAGCTGAGCATGATGGTTTAGTGGAGTTATTTATGAAAGAGGTTGGCTATGAGCGTAGCCCTTTAGTAGATTCAGCTGGAGATGTAGAGCCATTTTATCTTGGTGGTACTATAGATCGTTTAGTCAATAAACTTGTAGACGCTAAGAAAGATTTAGCTAAGATTATGCCTTTATTTGAAAATACCCTTACCTTTATTGCAGGAAAAGAGAGTCTAGAAGGGAGTAAGTCTATACCTGAGGTACGTAGCGTGGTAGGGAGAAGCGCTTACTTGTATGGCTTTAAAGGTAGGGATAATATGGCCTATGAGAACGTCGTTTTCGGCGATCTTAAGACTAAGAGCTCTGAGGCTTTGAAGAAGGACCTTGATTTTGCGGTAGAGATTTTCAATATGGAATTTGCATCGGGAGATACTCTTAGTGATGCGGCAAAATTGTTGAAGGGTAGGTTTAATACACATATAGATCACTTGGGAGAAGAATTTGAACCGATTCCTGCGTCAGTTCGTAATGTTCAACAGACTTTACTTAACTTAGATAAACCTGAACTTGGGCCTGGTGATCGAAAGTCGATTCATGCTAAAGCGAAGATAGAAAATAATCTGAAGATGTGGTTTAGCTGGGATACGTCTATATCTGATGAGCAGAGTCAGGTTAACATAGCATTATTTATGGGTATAATTTCCGAAGTAGGATTAGTAGATGCAAAGGGAGAGGTGGTGCCCAATAATCTTAACGCTGTTCGAACTGCATTAAAATTGAAGAGTACTCTAAACGCTGCGACTATGAAGTTATTTGAAAAGACGCTTACATTCATTGTAGGAACACCAGACGGACCTACTACAACAGTGCTGCAAGACAGTCTGGCGCTCCATACTTCTACAAAGATTTCGGGGAGTAAGCAAGAAGAGATTACGGCGCATGTACTCCAGACAGGAAAATATGAGAATGTGTGTCAAGGTAATCCTAGAGAACTAGGAACAGATGTGACGGCGGAGCTTAAACGGGCTGTAGATATATTGGAGAAGGAACTGGATAGAAAGCTACTCAGGGATGAGGCAAAGACCTTGGCAGGAAATTTTCGTACCTATATATCCAGATATGTGGCAGATTTAAATATAAATAACTTGGGTTTTCCGTCGGCGTCTTTAGCCGGATTTAATGATGTTAGCTCGTGTTTAAGTCGCTTAGATGAGAGATTACCAGAGACTCCTCCGACTACAAAGGGCCTCTGGGATGTTAAATATGATGCAGCTATTAGGGCTATAGATGCGCGATTTCCAGAGAGAAATCGCATAATTGGTTCTAGCGCCACTGGTCCAATAGATAAGAAAACGGTAGCTGCAGTCCTAAAGAAGCGGGATGATATTATTGGTAAGGTAGCTATAAACTGGAATAAGCGTCGACAAGGGCCATTGAAGACAATCAATGCTGCACGAAAATCAATGACGGAGTTGAAACAGCTGTCTAAAGGTTTGGAGCGGTATATAGCCGATGTTAAGAAAGACCCTGATAAAGCGAATGAGCCCGATGTTAAGCAGATCTTGGAGAGAGCTGAAGCTCGTTTAGAGGTTTTTAAAGTTAAAGAGGCGAGTGTGCAGACTGTTTTGAACCAGACGGGGGGCCCTACTAATCTGGAGACGTATTGGGATACTAAGTTTGGATACTCTGTCTTAAAAGAGGAATATCCCTCTAAAAATGCACTCATGCAGGCTATTAAGATGAGGGATAAAGTCTATACAGAATTACTTCGACCTATGGCAGCGATGAAAGATGTCGAGGCTGAGTTTATGGCGGATATTTTTGCTGTGAAAGGGGAGTTAAACAAAGTCCCAGGGACTTCTAAAGAAGCTAGACTCGCCAAATATAAAAAGGAGGCTTCAGAGTTAGAAAAGAGTGTTTCAGACAAGCTTTATGGTGAAGGCGGTGTGTCTAAGCAGCTGCAGATGGATATAGAAACCGATCTTTATAAGTTGATGGATGAACCAAAGGATAATGGTGCTATTTCTAGTCTTAATAAAAACCTGTCTAAGCTTGAAGTGAAAACGGGTCTGAAAAAGATTACCTTTTTTGGAAATGGCGTGCCTTCTCAACCTTTAACTAAGGATAGTTTTAAAAAGATTTTGATGCATTTGGAAGAAAAGGTCTTTAATAAACAAGATAGCATGATGGATAGAGTATTTGGACATGGACCGAACAATAGATCTTTACAAACGCTTCGGGTTAGTTTTCTTAAAATGGAGAAAAAGGTAAGCGCTTTGAAACGTCAATCTTTCCTTC
>CALLLO010000004.1 GCA_938082985.1 uncultured Candidatus Marinamargulisbacteria bacterium
GTTTATATTGTAAGAATCTAAATTTGTCGCATGATTGACTTCCTTAGCTTGGTCGTCATTCAAGTATACCCCTTGTAGGTAGTCATCCATACTGTTTCTCATTAAAGCTGGATCGTCGTTTCTCTCTAGTTCTTTGCGAAACTTTAATGTATCCCCATTGTTGTCTGAAAAACCATCAATAGGTCCCTCACACACTAAGTCCACAGCCTTGTAAACTGAAGCGGATTCTAACTTAAACCAACCTACTCCATTATTCTTATCTGCCCCCTTCCACCTTTCTCCAACCTGTATTGGAGCAAAACCCTGATCGTTCCTATCTATAGGATTTCTTGCACTAGTAAGCTCGCTATCGGCAAACATTATTGGGTAAAAAACTTTTTCTTCATTTCCAGCTATTGGGGCTGACTGAAGGCACACTAACGAACTCTTTATTGCAGATGCCGATGAAACTGCCAATGTATTATCTAAAATATTAGGATTCTGAAACCAATTACCATTAGCTTGAGCATTTCCAAGTAGTGACTTATTTAAACCTTTAAAATAATTATACTCATAATACATGTACCCACCAATAGCATTACCATCTCTACTGCCCTGGGTAACGTACCTATCTTGTTGTGCTGCTGCATCTTCATACTGACCATATGATCCATCGTTCGAACCGAATGTATTCAATGATGGAACTGTTTTCAAAAATAAATAAGCAGGATCTGCAGTTTTAAATTTGCTACTACCATCGAATTGATTAACATGAAAAGAAGAACCAAGTGGTCCGTATTCGTCATTGTAGTATTTGCTGTACGTTGGTATTAAACTATAAAGCCCGCTTGTGAAATTAAATATATCCCCTTTGTCTGAGTCGTAATCGTAATTGACATTACAAGCAGATATAGTATTACTTCCAACCTTCATTCTCCCATAACCCAAAGGAACGGTTGCCCCCTGCTCGTATCTATTCTCACTACCGTTAAATAAAAATGATTGAGTCTGGGCTTTTACGGTTTTATCCTCCCGCTGCATAGCTTCAGCCATTTTCTTAGAAACATACATGCTAGCGGCAGTGGTTGCTGCGGTCACCAATAATCCAACCACCGCTCCCCCAGAGCCAAGAGGTATTGGGAACAGGTGGAAATCTTCATTAGTCCTTGCGCTCATTTCGTCACTCGTAAGAAATGACTGAGATCTCCCACTTCTTACCCCGTAAAATACGTCATTCTGCTGCTTCTTGTTTAGATAAACTTCTATTGAACTGTTATTAGCGAACAGGGCAGACAAAGCCTCAGAAGCAGATTTAACATCTAAACTCCACTCCCTCCCAAACTCCTTACCAAGCTCTCCGTGTAAAAATACCTTTTTCATCCTTTTTCCTTGTGTATATTTACACTAACGATGAGTGCCTGTACACTTCTTTTATTTTTGCCTGCCAACGGTGATCAAGTAATTCCTTTCTTGATAAAATTTTATCAGCCTGATGTATGAAATAATCATCACCGCAATATACACCAACGTGACACCTATCATTACGCCCAACCTTAAACACTATTACATCATGTTTTTGTAATTTTTTATCTTCTATTTTATTTAAATTCTTATTTAATATATTTATTAATAGTTTATTCGCATCTTTATCTTCTTGTGGAAGCCAATAGTTTTCGTTCCATTTAGATATGTTTATGTTTAGTTCTTTCTTGAAATAGTCTTTAAGCAAACAGGTGCATTCAAAGAAACCCTTGATGTAGGGTTTTCCAGTAAGCTTTTCCGGCTCATAGCTTTCAGGGTAATATAGAAAAAACTTCTTGGTTATTACGCTGTATATTAAATAAGGTATACCCATTTCTTCAGACATGGCCATATCTGGAGCAGAAGGCCTCTCGTTGCTTCTTGGATGGGAATGGTATACTCCTATTATGGTTTTATCCATAGAGTGTCTGACGAAGCTTCTTGGCGATATCGCAAAGCAATCTCTTGGCGCTGAATGTTCATTTATTGCGGGCTCAACTGATACGCTTAAATCCTTATGAAGTAAAATAAATCCACACACCTCTTCCTCTGGATTACTCTCCGAATGAACTATAACTTCCCTCTCGAACATTTACTTAAACTCATAAGGGTCAACTCCAGGAAAACCTCCAAAAGGAAGTCCATCTCTTGACTCTACGCACGACCCCTCGTTAGAGGATCTCGATCCGCCCCCAGCATCAACAGATTGGTCTGAGAACCTCAACCTGCAACCGCACAATGTTCTATCGCAATCATCTAGGGCCCAGTTTTCTGAGTCGTGTATAGGGTTAGATCTAACTTGATTATTCAAACATACATATATATCTATCGGATTAAGGTCTGAGTCGTGATCATATGGAACCACCTTGACGACATCGCCCTTCTGGTATGTTTCCGTTATGATCCAATCTTGATAACTGTCGTCACTTTCCGTCTTAGCAAACTCTTCGCTTTGAAACTCGTCTTCAAAATAAACATCAGCCCCAACTGCTCCCCCTGGTAAAAACTTATCCCCTATTTTTACAGGATGATATCCGCTCGGCACAAACCTCTTGTTCTTTGCGTCTGATATAGGTTTTCCGTTATAACCGCAGCCAATTGCCCCCCTGTAGTTCCACGGACAATTATTAGAATAAATTGTGCGAGCCGGCACATTTGCGTTTTCCAACTCAAGAAGAGATACGAGTTCAAATTCTACTATATTATCATCCTCTTTTGTTTTTTCATTAACAAAGAAAACATCTTCCCCAAAAGCTGCATCAGGATCAGGCTCGGCGTGAGGATTAACACCATGAGGGAAATTAATTGCATCTAAATACTTAACAAACGTCTTTATTCTGGTAACTTTATAATTAATAAAATCGTCAAAATAATTAAGCCGCAAGGAAATTACTCCTTGGTGGTTAGTGAACGTCATTTTTGGCCGAGGAAGCCTTCCGTCCCCCGGAGTTTCAAACCCATCGACTTTTATAGGGAAGAAATCGTACTCCTGGTTATTAAATACTAGCTTGTTCTTATATCCATTTTCTCCAGCATGAAATAAATACTGACCCTTCTCTCTTAAGTTTATTCTATACAAACAAATAATAGCAGAAGGATCCAATTCAAATAAAGTTTTAATATTCTTTTCTGTATTACTCATGATATATATGTATTATAAATTAATTAATCAATAAAATCAGCAATATTAATATTGTTCTGTAAATTATATGAATAAGTTGTTCTAGGTGGTAAGCCATAAACTTTTGTTACTTTTTTAGTTTCGGATATGACTGGGAGGTAACTCAACTCAGTTTTCATTGACCTTACGTTGTTTGAAAATAAACTTTTACCGCCAAGACCAATATACCAGCTCAACCCTTCATTAGCGTAAAAACTAGCATTAGATAATATATTTATATCATCAGAAGCTCCAAAATAATAAAAACAATAAAATATATGATTCTTTAATGTTTCTGGATCTCTTGAGCTTAATTCTATATTTTCATTATCTATATAATCCCCCCACAAGTTTCTCCTTAGTTTGTTGTACCAAGTGTCATCTAGGTATGACTTTAATTCTTTTGCAAATACTTCGTCTCTATTTTTTCCGTTTTTAAATATAGAGTCA
>CALLLO010000005.1 GCA_938082985.1 uncultured Candidatus Marinamargulisbacteria bacterium
CAATATGTTTGGACTTTTTCTTGGTCGATAAGGGAATGGATACGAGCTTTACTAGACTCTATTTCGTTTTTTATGGTGTGGAGGAGGGTTTGGATTTTAGGGGGTATGGCTTGTGGAGCTAGGTTTTTGTGCATGGATTAATCATAACAGATGGAAAGGAGTCTGGATTGAATCTAGCAAGTCAGTGAGCCACAGAGAGTCCTATTTATCTGTTAATTTAATAATATCTAAAGCTTGGTTTTTTTAGCATTCTTTCTTTTAGGTGGAGAATGGGACAGTGGCTTAAAACGTACTCAATCATGTCAAATTCACGGTTCTAGATTCACCTGCACTATTTCGAATATTTACATGAACAGTTCCTTCATGTAAAGCTGACGACTCAACTCTCTCTAAATAACGACGTAACGAGATTAAATGGTCGGTTGAAAGAGGTATGTTACACCCCAAACACTTGCTCGATACTTCAGACCCATTATTCTTAGTATCCAAATGCAGCCTAACCGTACGATTCTCTGGCTCGTGATAAAGATAAGCACTTTTTAGAGTCATGGGATCCAAGTCTAACGGCGAAGTCAAAGATTGACGTTTTTCATCGTAAAGAAGTCCCTGATTATCCATCCAGATAGACCTACCCAGCAAAACTTGATCCCCATCATTACATAAATCTTCCAGTTGACTCACTCTAATGTGATTCAAAGACGCATCATCTCCACCCCAGTGTGCCTCCCAGTTTTGTATAGGAGCCACTTCCGCCAGACCTCGAGCAGCCTTCTTCCATAGATCCACTATGAGAACTATGGCAAATAATAAGGGAATAAATAAAATCGAATCTTCAAACGTTACTTCTTTCGTTACTCCATTGGGTAAAGTTATTTCTCCATTGGCAAGAGCTCCTTTCTTAAACAAACCTTTCAACGTATAACCAGCCGTGTTTTTTAGGGTACAGTTTTCACCCTCTAATTTCCCATCTTTAAACGTTCCTTTTCGCGTTTCTCCATCGGGTAAAGTTAGTACTCCACTGACAAAAACACCCTTCTCAAACAAACCTTTATACGTATCCCCTGCCTTGGGAATTATAACCCCGTCACCCTCTAACTTCCCATCTTTAAACGTTCCTTCTCGCGTTTCTCCATCGGGTAAAGTTAGTACTCCATTGACAAAAACACCCTTCTCAAACAAACCTTTAAGAGTATCCCCTGCCTTGGCTATTATAACCCCGTCACCCTCTAACTATCCATCTTTAAACGTTCCTTCTCGCGTTTCTCCATCGGGTAAAGTTAGTACTCCACAGACAAAAATACCCTTCTCAAACAAACCTTTATACGTAACTCCGGCCTTGATTATTACAACCCCGTCACCCCCTAACTTCACACCTTTAAAGGTCCCTTCTAGCCTGTCTCCATTGGGTGAAGTTCGTAGGTTAGAAACAGTATCACGCTCTTCAAAGGTATCAGTATAAAATCTGACACGACTTAAAGACCCAAAAGGATCAACTGTAGTCGACTCAATATTTAAAGAAGCTTTTTGTAACTTATCATAAGACCCATAATCAGGTTCACTCACAGGCTTTTTCTCGGGAAGACTTTCCTTAAATAATGGATTTTGAGCCTGAGAAGCCGAAGTGTGACTCTTGTTTGGTACAACAACTAATGAGGGGAGACTTAATACTTTTAAAACTGTGGATAATTTCATTGTGACTCCTTAGGCTAATATCTGTATAAGTAGCGTATTTGCTCTGCAATACCTGTGTCGTCAGGATCAATCTGTGAATGTGTACCTAAAACATCAAACTCGGAACTAAGATAGTATAGGTCTGAACAGAGTTCCCCGCTAGCAAATATAATCGCCTTAGGCGTAGTCGTAACAGCTATCTCGACAAGTTTTTTTTATCTTGAATATGAGGCCCTAACTCTTTCAGCTTAAGACCATCTTTAGATAGAATTTTTTTAGCCTCCTCAAACTCTTTAGAGTTACGTTGTTCTGCGGCGCCTCTATCTCGGCTTTGCGGTGCGGGCTTGACGCGTACTGGCCAAATCATTCTTGTAAGACAATGCATTATGTAGCTCCTTTTGTTACGCTCAGATACTTATCGTTTTTTTAAAAGAAAGTACAATTTTTTATAGGTAAATCCCTATACATTCTATCAAATCTAACTCTTTTTTCCTGCTTAAAAAAAAATACTGTAAAGGCACTTGTTCTTCTTGGTGGTGTGGCGGAGGCATAGTGTGTCGTCGAAGCATACCTAAGCTTTCTCTCAAATGAGAAAAATAGGCGTATTAGGTTTAAGTATAGATAAAGGCGCCCCTCTACTTTAGGAGAGGAGCTGGGGATGAGGGTTTCTCAAGATATGGAGGCGTGCTTTCTATGCTATATTTATATCATGTTTCAGAAAATTTTATTTTTAACTCTATTATCCTCATGCGGCTTGTTTCTAACCGCTTGTACTAGTGAGCCCCAACCCCAACAAACAGACACACTCCGCCTCCTCCTTTCTGCTAATCCCAGCATCCTCAACCCCATACTCTCCACCGACTCCGCCTCGTCATCTGTGGAAGGCCTCATCTTCAACGGTCTTTTAAGAGTCAACGAAGACATGCAGCTCGTTCCCGACCTCGCTAAAAGTTACACCATAAGCCCCGACAACAAAACCTACACCTTCCACCTCAGAGACGATGTACTCTGGCATGACGGACACCGCTTTGACGCGAACGACGTAAAGTTCACCCTAGAAACCCTCCTTGACCCAAAAACCAACACTGTACGACGGAGCAACTATGTGATTAACGGCAAACCTGTAAAGGTAGAGGTTCTTGACGATTTCACCCTCCAATTCATCCTCCCAGAGGTTTATTCTCCTTTCTTAATCCGTTCCAGCTTGTCTATTTTGCCGGAACATCTTTTGGCTGGCCAAGACATAAATACGGCCACCTTTAACATGGCCCCAATAGGCACAGGCCCCTATAGATTTAAAGAATGGAAGGCCGGGCAGCATGTGCGTTTAGAAAAAAATGAGTCTTATTACGCTGGGGTTCCCAAGACAGACCATATTTACATGCCCATTATCTCAGATCCCAACACCGCCCTAGTCGCTCTAGAAAAACAGGAGATAGACCGCTCAAGTCTACCCGTTAAAGAAGTCCCACGCTTTATCGACCACGCCTTCATAAATCGCTTTCATTATTACGACCTTATGTATACCTACCTTGGCTTTAACCTAGACAAAGCCGTGTTTAAAGACAGACGTGTCAGAGCCGCCATTGCTCATGCGATAAACAAGCCAGCCTTGGTACAAGCCGTTTTGAAGGGCTACGGAAAACCAGCCGACGTTCCGAGTTCCCCTTTACTTTGGTCGTATCCAGATAACGACGATTTAGGTTTTCCCTTTGATTTAGACAAAAGTCGCACCCTTTTGAAAGAGGCTGGATACCAACTCAAAGATAATTATCTTGAAAAAGATGGGACCCGTTTAGGTTTTACGCTTATAACGAATAAGGGGAATAGAGAACGCGAAAAAACAGCGCAGATTATTCAACGAACATTAAAGCTTATTGGTATGGATGTTGAGATACAGGTTATGGAATGGAGCTCTTTTATTAAGGTGGTCAATTCCCCAGACACCCCTAAGGCCTTTGATGCGGTTGTTTTAGGCTGGTCGCTGTCTATGGAGCCAGACGCATATTCGATTTGGCATTCCTCTCAATATCCCAAAGGCTTTAATTTTGTGGGCTATAAAAACGAGAGGGTGGATGCCTTATTAGATGCCGGACGCTTGGAAACTGAGCAAGGAAAGAGAAAGACGATTTATGCCCAGATGTATAAAGCCATTGTTACAGATATTCCTTACGTATTTTTATATTATCCAGAGAGCAATGTTGGGATTCAGAAGACGGTAAACGGCTTAACTAAACCAGGTCCGGCCGGCTTAATGACTCGCATTGAGAACGTCTATCTTCAACCATGATTTTTAGGCGAATCCTTGGTTTTATTCCTTTAATATTTGGCATAACATTCATTTCCTTTATGATTATGCACGCCGCCCCCGGAGACCCCACCATGATGTTTGTAGACCCCTCCGTTCAGATTCAAGATATGGCACAGGTTAAAGCAAATTTAGGTTTGGACAAACCTGTACTCGTGCAATATTTCTTTTGGTTAAAAGAGATAGGTAAAGGGAACTTAGGTTTTTCCTATGTCTCAGGCCAACCTGTTTTAGATCTACTTTGGGAACGTCTCCCAGCGACATTGTTATTATCCGTATCATCTCTCATTCTTATTTTATGTTTCACTTTTCCTTTGGGTTTGTTGTCGGGATATAAGAAAGATTCCTTTTTTGACAGAGCCGTGACCTTCCTCTCTTTTTTAGGGATGTCTCTACCTACCTTTTGGTTGGGGCTTATGCTCCTTTTATTATTCTCATTGAGGTGGTCTTTGTTTCCAACCTTTGGCTTTATAGACCCTTTTTTGGAAGACGCATCTTTATGGGCCCGTGCAGTCAGTGTGTTGCACCATATGTTTTTGCCTTTGCTGACTATTCTTATAGGAGGCCTCGCTGGACTCATTCGTTTTAACCGATTTTCTATAATCGAGATTTTGTCTCAAGACTATATTCAAGCGGGACGAGCGAGAGGGTTGAGTGAACGACGCTTACTGTTTAAGCATGCTTTTAAAAACGCAGCTTTGCCTATCGTGACAATTTTGGGGGCGGGGCTGTCTGGGCTCATTGGAGGCTCTTTCGTTATTGAATATATTTTTTCTTGGCCGGGTATGGGGCAGTTAGGGGTGAGCGCTGTGTTTGCTCGCGACTATCCGGTGCTTATGGGGAGTATTTTATTTTCGTCGATACTCATTATGTTGGGCAATTTTTTGGCGGACCTTTCTTACAGTAAGATAGATCCTCGAGTGAGGATACGATGAAAATATCTGTGTTGGGGCGACTCTCGATTGGTTTTTTTATTGCCTTATTTTTATTATCCTTTGGATTGCTTCTTTTCCCGTCATTAGACCCGACAGCCTTTGACCCCTTTTATATAGGCAACCCTGAAGCGCCGTCGTGGGCCCATTGGTTTGGGACGGACGATTTCGGCCGAGATATTTTGTTACGGTGTTTGTCCGGTGCGAGAATCTCCTTACTTGTCGGGATTGTCTCGGTGTTAATCTCTGTTTTTCTTGGAGTTTGGGTCGGACTTGTATCTGGGTTTTATGGCGGCTGGGTGGACGCTGTACTTATGCGTTTTGTCGATATTATGTTGGGTATTCCGTCATTATTTTTAATTTTAACCATTCAAGTTATGCTCTCGCCTAGTATTATCAACGTTATAGTCGTTATTGGGCTCACGAGCTGGATGGGTGTGGCGAGGATGGTGCGCTCAGAAGTCCTGTCCATGCGTGAGCGGGTGTTTATAACAGCGGCCTTTGCGAGAGGGTTTTCCAATTCAAAGGTTTTGTTTAAACATATTCTGCCACACACCTTACTCCCTGTTATCGTCGCGGCTATGTTAGGAATGGGCTCTGCGATTCTTGCTGAGTCTGTGCTTAGTTTCTTAGGTCTTGGCGTACAACCGCCTCATGCCTCATGGGGAAATATGTTAGAAAACAGCCTCTCATTTATGAGAGATGCGCCCTGGATGACGGTGTGTCCAGGTTTGCTTATTACAGCATCCGTATTAGGATTAAATTTTATTGGAGACGATATGCGTGCCTATTTAAATGTGAGGGAAAGAGTCGATGCTAGAGCTTAAGAAACTACGAACATTATTTGAATTATCAGGAGGTAAAACGGTGACGGCCGTCGACGGTGTATCTTTTGAGATTAAGCCGGGTGAAGTTGTGGGTTTAGTAGGGGAGTCTGGCTCCGGTAAGAGTGTGACAGCCTTGTCGATTATGGGGCTTTTGGCAGCTAACTCGCGTGTAGAATCTGGTGAGATACTTTGGGACGGGCGGAACCTTTTAGAGTTGACCTTGTCTGAATTAAGAAAACTGAGAGGCCGAGACATTGCGCTTATTTTTCAAAACCCTTTAGCCGCTCTAAACCCCGTATTTACGATTGGCAACCAAATGGTGGAGACGATACAGGAACATTTCTCACTGGATTATAAAAAATCTAAAGACCTGGCACTTTCGTGGCTAAAAAAGGTAAACATACCAGACCCAGAAGCGCGCTTCGACCAATACCCTCATGAATGTTCTTTAGGCATGTGTCAGAGAATAATGATTGCGATTACCTTAGTTATGAAACCCCGTTTGTTAATCGCAGATGAACCGACAGCCTCTTTAGATGTCACTATTCAAGCCCAGATTTTACATCTTCTCGCAGAATTAAAGGACGAACTCGATATGTCTGTTCTCCTGGTGTCGCATGACATGGGAGTCGTGGCGCAACAGTGTGACCGAGTCATGGTTATGTATTTGGGTCAAATTGTAGAGGAGGGGCCCACAGATAAAATTTTCGCAGATCCTAAGCACCCGTACACGAAAGCCTTATTACGAGCAATTCCCGTTCCTGACCCAAGCAAAAAACATGCCTTTGAACCCTTAGCTGGCGATATCCCAAGTCCGCTTAACATTCCGTCAGGCTGTAGCTTTCATCCTAGATGTTCTGAGAAACTCCCAGGCTGTGAGTCACAGTCTCCCGGGATATATAGTGTGCAAGGGTGCCGGGTTGCTTGTCACTTATTTAAATAAAGTCATATTCATCGCTTTAGCGGACTGTTGTATGGCTGAGAGCAATGCCCCTCCGTCGTCAATAATAGTATCTTCGAATTGTGTGTTCGTTATTTTATAGCAAGAGGCGGATAGTTTAGTGACAACACGTTGAGAAGACTCCTTGGAAATCTCTTGTGTTTGGTTCATGGGGAAGCCTTTTTTGGATAAATAGTTGAGTAAGTCTCGCGATGAATCCTTTAACATTATTAAGCTCCCTTGTTTTAACCTTAAGGAGTTATCGAGAGTAAGAGGTGAAAAATTTCACATTAAATAAAAAATTTAATCATTAAGCTAAGTAGACCCAGAAAAATACTCAGACCATAGCCACTTAAAACGACTTGTCTAGGCGTGAGTCCGTAATCTAATAGTCGATGATGAAAATGACCATTGTCTGCTTGGAAAATAGGTTGCTTGTTTTTATAGCGTCTAAAAATGGAGTATAGCGTGTCTGAAATGGGGATGCCTAGCGTAAGTATGGGGAAAAGAAGTGAGATAATCGCGGTGCTTTTAAACACACCTAAGATAGAAATAGTCGCCAACAAATAGCCTAATAACATAGAACCTGAATCGCCCATGAAAATTTTAGCAGGCGCAAAATTAAATTTTAAGAAGCCCAGATTGGCTCCCAGTAAGGTAAGTAGGAGAAGCCCTGCAATAGGCTGGTTTGTTTGAAAGGCAATAATGGCTAGGAATCCAGACGAAATAGCGCTTATTCCTGACGCTAGACCGTCTACACCATCCATAAGGTTAACGGCGTTTGTAATACCTACAATCCAGAGTAGAGTGAGTGGTAGGGAATACCAATCTAGGTTGAACATACCCCCTAGAGGGTTGCTTATCCATTCTATGCGTATGCCGGCTTGGTAAGTAATAAAGGCTATTGTTATTTGTCCTATTAATTTTATCCACGCTTTCGTCCCCAAGAGGTCATCTAGTACCCCTAGAAAGACGATTAATGTAGCGCCAAAAAGAAGCGCTACAACCGGAGGTGTGAGGGGTAGATATAATGAAATAGGGATAAGAAAGGCTATGTATAAGGCGATACCCCCTAGTTGAGGGGTGGGGTTTTTATGTTTTTTGTGTTGACCGGGGGAGTCAAATATTTTGGCTTTAATCGCAATTTTCAGAATGAGCGGTGTGACCCAAAGCGCTATTAAGGCTGAGGATAATATGAGCGTAAAGCCAAGTTTAATAATGTCTTGCATAGCCCTAGTATAAAGTTACTCTAGTCCTTCGACCAGTATTTCATTACAATAAGTGGCATTCACGATTGGATTGGAGGAAAAGATGGGTAAAAAACGTTTAGTAAGTGGTATTCAACCCACAGGACGTATGCATTTAGGTAACTATTTGGGTGCCATACAAAATTGGGTCAGCCTGCAAGACGATTATGAGTCTTTTTTTATGATTGTCGATTTACACGCATTAACTTCTGTCTATGAAGACCCTTCTCAACTTCGGAAATCCAAACGAGAACTAGCTATAGACCTTTTGGCCTCAGGTGTAGACCCTGAAAAAGCCTGTTTGTTTTATCAGTCAGAGGTAGTCGAACATGCGGAGCTTCATTTGTATTTATCGATGGTGACACCTTTGTCATGGTTAGAGCGTGTCCCTACCTATAAAGGTAAAATTGCGGAGCTAAAAGAAAAAGACTTACACACCTATGGCTTTTTGGGGTATCCCGTTTTACAAGCGGCGGATATTTTGCTGTACCAAGGCGACGTAGTCCCGGTGGGTAAAGACCAGCTCCCTCATTTAGAGTTGGCTCGACAGATCGTAAGGCGATTTAACCATCTTTATAAAACAGACTTCCCGGAAGCTGACGAAAGTCTTACTCATTTCCCTTTATTACCGGGATTAGATGGGCGAAAGATGTCCAAAAGTTATAAGAATACGATTCCACTATCGTCTACTCCCGAAGAGATTACAGCCCTCGTATTAAAAATGACGACAGATCCACAACGGGTACGACGAAACGACCCAGGAAATCCAGAAGTGTGTTCTGTTTTTTCTTACCATAAGCTATTCAATACAGAGTATAGTCTTAAAAAGATAGACGCACAGTGCAGAGCGGGGAGCATAGGGTGTGTGGATTGTAAGCAGCAATGTGCGGCTTTGATTGTAGATAAACTCGCAACATTTAGAGAGAAACGAGCCTATTTTGAGGCTAATCCAGATATCGTTGACGCTGTGTTAGATAGAGGGGCTAAGAGAGCGTCAGAAGTCGCAAAAGACACGATGAAATGTGTAAAGAAAGTAATTGGTTTATAGTCCTTGTACCCATAAAGGGCCTGCTGTACAATGCAACAAGTTCAAGTAAGAGAGGGTATTTACATGGGAAAAACAAACATAAAACCACTTAATATAGACCTAGTTGAGGACTTTGATCCTGAATTAGCTGGCGCGATTAACCAAGAGTTAGGACGTCAATGCGATAAAATCGAGATGATAGCATCCGAAAATTTTACATCTTTAGCTGTTATGCAGGCACAGGGATCTTGGCTTACTAATAAATATGCAGAAGGTCTTCCTGGACGTCGTTTTTATGGTGGCTGTGAACATGTCGATGTTGTAGAGCAAATCGCGATCGACCGTGTAAAGGAACTTTTTGGGGCGGAACATGCCAATGTACAACCTCATTCTGGTGCTAACGCTAATTTAGCGGTGTATTTTGCTTTCTTAAAACCAGGCGACACTATAATGGGTATGAGCCTGGCTCACGGGGGTCATTTAACTCACGGGTCTCCGGTTAGCCTTTCTGGTCAATACTTTAACGTAGTGTCGTATGGTGTAGACGAAGAAAAAGAACGTATTAACTATGATATTTTAGAGAAGATAGCGAGAGAAGAAAAGCCTAAGTTAATCGTGGCTGGAGCATCTGCTTACCCAAGAATTATTGATTTCGAACGTATTTCAGAGATTGCTAAAAGTATCGGGGCTCTGTTTTTTGTAGACATGGCTCATATTGCAGGCCTCGTTGCGGCTGGTCTTCATCCTAATCCTGTAGCGTATGCCGATGTTGTAACAACAACAACCCACAAAACACTAAGAGGCCCACGTGGCGGCGTTATTTTGTGTAAAGAAGAACATGCTAAGAGAATTGATAAAGCAGTTTTTCCTGGTATTCAAGGAGGCCCTTTAATGCACGTTATAGCGGGTAAAGCTGTCGCATTTAAAGAAGCGCTAGAAGAACCCTTTAAGCATTATCAAAAACATGTTGTCGCTAACGCTAAAGTTTTAGCACAAGCCTTAACAGACAAAGGATTTAGAATCGTATCAGGTGGGACGGACAACCATTTAGTTTTACTTGATGTAAGATCTAAAGGTCTAACAGGTAAAGTGGCTGAGATTGTGTTAGATGAAATTGGGATTACAACAAACAAAAACGCGATTCCGTTCGATCCAGAAAGTCCTTTTGTTACATCGGGTATTCGTTTAGGCACGCCAGCGGCCACGTCTAGAGGTATGTCAGAAATAGAAATGGACAAAATCGCGACCATTATTTCTAATGTTTTGTCCGATCCAGAAAATGAAAAAGTAAAAAAACAAGCGAAGGCCGATGTTGCTGCATTAACGCAAGCGTATCCTCTCTATCCAGAAATTGGATGAAGATAGGTTATCTCGGTCCTGTAGGGACTTTTTCTCACTATGCTCTTTCTGAGTATGCAGAAAAAAACCTACAGGGCTTCGACCTACATCCAGTGGCTAGTATCCCTCAACTTTTCTCAGATTTTTCAACAGGCTTAGTCGACGACATCTTTGTTCCAGTTGAAAACTCTATAGAAGGCTCTGTGACATCTACTATGGACCTACTTGTAGGGCTTGAGTCTGGCCAGATTGCAGATGAACTTGTGTACTCAGTGAGTCACGTTTTAATGACAAAACAGGGAGATGATACAGGGGCTATTAAGACGATACTGAGTCATGCACAACCCTTAGGTCAATGTAGGGCTTATGTAGCTAAGATGTATCCAGATGCAGAACTCAAACTAGAGCTCAGCACGGCTGCTGCTGCTCAAAAAGTTTCGGATGCGGCAGGTGGACTGGCTGTTATTGGACATAAAGCTTTGGCCGCACAATATGGCTTGATTATCCTCGATACAGATATTCAAGACCATTCTCAAAATTTCACACGTTTTATACGCGTTAATAAAGAGACAACTCTACCTACTGGTGATGATAAAACCTCTATCGTTTTTTCAGCTCAAAGAAATAAGTCGGGAAGTTTGGTCGCCATTTTAAGCTTGTTTTCGGAAGCAGGAATTAATTTAACTAGGATCGTATCGAGACCTTTAAAAACACGTTTGGGTGAGTATCTCTTTTTTGTAGATTGTGAAGGCCATTATAAAGATGAAACATTAGACGCTGTGTTAGCTACAGTCGCTCTAAGTGTGAAGACGTATAGCTGTTTGGGTTCGTATAAAAAAAGGGGAGAATAATGCTAGATCCAAAACGGTTTCGACAGGAAGAAGGATCTGTTAGAGCAGCTTTAATCTCTCGTAATTTTGATATGTCTGTTTTAGATAAATATATAGAGCTAGATAAAACCTGGCGGGAAAAACGTCAACTCGTCGATGCTCATATTAACGAAAGAAAACAATTAATGCCCAAAGGAAAGCCACATCCAGAAGCTCTCGCTTCTTTAAAAATAATGTCAGGTGTTATTAAACAGGGGGAAGAAGATCTCCAGACGATTACAGGTGAGCTAAAAGAGCTGGCTATGGGCATTCCAAATACGCCTATGAACGATGTTCCGATAGGAAAAAATGAAGATGAGAATGTAGAGATAAGAAAAGAAGGGGCTATTCGTTTGTTTTCTTTTCCTGCTAAGTCACATGAAGATGTCGGTGTTAACGCAGGGGTGTTAGATTTTGATTCTGCAGCTAAAATTACAGGGTCTCGTTTTGTTGTATACAAAGGACTAGGCGCTAAATTAGAACGCGCTCTTAGCTCGTTTATGTTAGATGTTCATACGAGTGAGCATGGGTATGAAGAAATCCTGCCTCCGGTCATTGTTAATAGTGATAGTTTAAGAGGTACCGGTCAGTTACCTAAGTTTGCAGACGATTGTTTTTCCTTAGGTGATACGGATTATTTTTTGAGTCCGACAGCAGAAGTTCAATTAACTAATTTATATAGAGATACGATTGTCGATGAAGCGGATTTACCCCTTCAGCTTACTGCACATACGGCGTGTTTCAGGAAAGAAGCTGGGTCGTATGGTCGAGACGTAAAGGGGATTATTCGCCAGCATCAATTTAACAAAGTAGAACTCGTTCACTTACTAAGGCCAGAAGACTCCGAGGCCGCATTAGATCGACTGGTTTCTCATGCTGAGAACATCTTAAAAAAATTAGAACTTCCGTATAAGGTTTTAAAATTATGCACAGGGGATATCGGGTTTTCTTCAGCCAAAACCTACGATTTAGAGGTCTGGTTTCCCTCCCAAAATCAGTACAGAGAGATCTCATCTTGCTCCACTTTTTTGGATTTTCAAGCTAGACGAGCTATGATAAGATATAGAGAAACAGTTTCAGGACATGTGAACTATTTACATACCTTAAATGGGTCTGGGTTAGCTGTTGGTAGGACTGTTGCAGCATTATTAGAAAATTATCAAAACGAGGATGGGTCCATCGACATCCCTACAGTTTTAAGACCCTATATGGGCGTGGAGAAGATAACTTGTTAGACGTTAACGATAAATATATTAAGTTTTTTAAAGCTTTAGCTAACGAAGAACGCATTGAAATTGTTAAACTTTTAAAGAAAAACAAAGAAATGTTCGCACAAGATATCGAAAGACGTTTCTACCTTGAACAATCCACTACGTCTCATCATTTAAATATGCTAAAAAAAGCCGGTGTAACAAAATCACGTAAAGAAGGCAGGAAAGTGTTTTACTCGATTGATTATGACGCTTTTCAGGGTATTTGGGATGAATTTGAGACTATAGTCTTAAGTTAAGGGTATGCCAGACGAGTATGATTTCAATCCAGAGACCCATGATCTTCTTCCACCTAAGAGGTTAGCTGAGCCTGTTACTAGGTATCAACGACAGAAGAAGTTAGAGTCCATTTATAAAGCTATGTTACCAACTTTAGGTTCTGACCCTAGCAAGTTGGTTATGGCACAGATTATGATTACATTAAACCTGGAAGGGGTTTTGACAGAGGAGTTGTCAGATAAAGAATTAGATATGTTACGGACGATTTCTGAGTCAGTCATGAGTCATGATGAGCGCCGTGAAAAAATACTTAAGTTAGCCCAGCATTTACTATATTAGTTTCATATTGTGAGAAAGTGGGTATAGGTCTGATATGAGTATAGGTGGTATGGAGCAGTCAGCAGCGAATATGAATAAGCAGTCGCAAGACTCCTTTAAAAAGGAGGGTGATACAGCTGCAGCGTTTGGGAAAGTATTTAATCAAAAGTCTGCAGAAGTAGACCAACTACAACGTATAGCACCTTCTGAGACTGTTAAAAAACAATATTTTAAAGATGATAAAGACGTCATCGAAGATGGTGAGATGTTAAATGCTGAAGATGCTGAAGATGCTTTATTTGAAAGTAAGATGCGTCGTTTAAAGAATACAACAGCACGTCATTTGGAGTCGTATCAACGTCAGTTTTTGGGTTAATCATTTATGTTTCCTTCTATAGTGCCTATGTCTCCGGTTACTTCATCTAGACCTAAATCAGTGTCTGTTTTTCAGAGGCATAATAGTGGGGTTGTCTTGCCTTCCATAGTGAAAATCTCTAATCAGCAAGACTCTATCAATGACGATTTTGAAACTGTCATGAAAATGTGTTCTCAAAAAGACTATGATGATTTTATGGGTAGGCATGACTAAAAAAACATAGTAGCTACTTTAATAAATTTCATGAAAAGTAATGATATAAAGAGGGTGCTTAGGTGTGATGAGAGCTTTAAGACCTATGGTTTATCCTTAACTTTTTTTTATTATGTTTTAGACACAGAGGTTTAAGTGATATTCAAAAATATAAAGCGACGCGCGCTTTACATGGATTTATTGCCAATAATTTTTCTGAATATTAGTCTTATTCGTATTTAAAGGCAGAAAAGAGTTTAGGGTAGCTGAATTTAATATCTTGAAAGAATACTCTCAATGCCTTCACGTACCCATATCAAAAACGGGGCGTGATGCATTTCAATCGCCAATATTGTAAAAAATACACCGTAACAAAGACTAAATCCAGTAAGTAAGTTTTCTGGGTTTTCTCGTAATAGTGCATAGTGTTTTACTACAGCTCGATAGGCTAGATATAATAAAGAAAAAAGCAGGGCAAAGACCGCGACCACAAAGCGTATAGCTGTTTCAGCATCGGATTGAAATTGCATGGTTTGTTGGACTAACAGGATTAAGAGTAAGCCAGCTGTCCATTTCAACATCGTCCCACATCTTTTTCTGTAACTTTCTTTGAGTAAGTCCACAGTTACCATAAGGTGAGCCAAAAGCAGGATTAAAAAGGGGAAGATATAGGCGATATAGCGGCCTAGTTTTGTGTGGCCGGAAAAAGAAAATAATAATAGGCAGGGGAGAAAGCCTATTAAACAGACCAAGGCCTCTTTGTTTTCTTTGATATGAGTCATAAACGATTTTTTGAAAAAGGAAGCGATTATACAAAAGGTAAAGGGCAACATGCCGAATAAGGTGTAGAGTGTGAAGCCATAAAAATCAGCCCTGAAGTGAGCGTCCGGTCGTGTCGATTTTACATATCGGCCGGTGTTGTCATAGATAAATGTTTCAATGAAACCAGTGCCATGAGACGTGACCTGGCCTAACATCCAAGGCAGGTTAAATAAGGCAGTAGCTGCCGTTATTAAAAGGCCGTCTCTGATTAATAGGGGGAGAGACTTTAGAACAAAGAGTCGAATCCCAATCATATAAATCCCAGCGAGCCCCCAGCTGATAGAAAATCGGCTTAAACTTGCGATGCCAATAAGGAGTAAGGCGTAGCCTAAAAAAGATCTTTTATTGTCGCGTTGAGAGAGATAGTAAAAGCCACAAAAGCCAAAGATAAGAATGGCGGCAGGCCAATCGTACATCGGGGTTCTAGATAGATAGACAGGGGCGATGGATGTTAAATATAAAAAACAAGACAACTTGGCGACTTTCTCGTCTTTCCAAAATTGACTGGCGAAAAAATAGGTAAACCAAACGCCCAGAACACCTATTAATAAGTTAAATAAATTGAGGCTATACATCGTTTTCCCACAAAGAAGAATAAACAATGTCCCTGTCCATGCCATTAAGGGCCCGTGGCCTTGGTCGTTACCCCCTTCAAAAAAGTTATGCGTATGTGCCAGTTCAACAGATACCTGAGACCAATTTACAATGTCACCATCTGTTAGGGGAAAGCCAATAAAGGGCCAGCTAAAAAGAAGGAAGGCGATGAGTAAAAAATAATGGAGTGGGTTTTTGAGAAAAGGTTTTATTTGCATGCAATAGCCTCAATCTCAATGAGGAGGCCTTTTGGTAGATCTCTAGTAGGAACAGCTGAACGAGCGGGTTTGTGAGATCCAAAAACGGTGGCGTACACCTCGTTTGCAGCCGCCCACAAAGAAATGTCTGAAATAAAAATAGTTGTTTTTAATATCTGTTCTTTAGACGATCCGGCAGCTTCAGCAACCGCAATAAGGTTTTTAAGTGCGAGTTCCGTTTGTTCTTCTATAGTTCCTAGAAGAATCTCCCCTGAAGGCGTAATCGCTAATTGTCCTGAAATATAGATAGTACCATTATGTTCGACGGCTTGTTCGTAGTGGCCTAAGGGTTGTGCTGCGGTATTCGTTTTAATAGGTGTCATCGTATTGTCCTTTTTGCTCTGTGTTCTCTCATCAATCTTATGTATAATAGGTCGATATGACAACTCATGATAGACGATTTACCCTCATTGGAATGTCTGGCGTAGGCAAAAGTAGCATCGGTCGCTTGCTAGCTAAACGGCTGGGAGCGAGCTTTGTCGATACAGATTCCATTATTCAGGCCCATATTAATAAGAGTATACATGAGTATATTTGTGAACATGACGAGGTTAAATTTTTGGAATTAGAAGCCGAGCTCGTGTCGGAGATGACTTTTTCAGGAAAGATGGTTATCGCAACAGGTGGCAGTGTTGTGTATTCAAAAGAGGCTATGGCGCATTTAAGCTCAGCGTCTTCTATTATTTATTTGAAAGATAGCAAAGAGAATATATTAAAGAGAATTCCGTGTTTGAAGACTCGTGGTATTGCAGCGCCTGTTAAAAAAGATTTCGAGAGCCTTTTCGAAGAAAGAGCTGTTTTATATGCCGAGCATGCCGACTATGTTTATGATATTCCTCATGCCTTACATATAGAAAAATCTGTGCAGGCTCTCGTGAGTGTCCTAGATGTACCTGAATAGACGGAGTATTGAGAAGGAGGCTTCTTTCGACGGGATAGGGATTCATTCTGGGCGGCCCGTTACGATTATCTTTAGACCTGCGGCTTGTTTGGCAGGGATTCGTTTTTTTCGTTTAGATTTAGACGGGTTTGAAGTTCCTGTGAAACCTTGTTATTTGGCACATACCAACCGAGCGACGGCTTTATGTAGGGACGGTATTCGCATTCTAACTCCCGAACATGTTATGGCTTCTTTAGCTGCCTTGGGAATAACGGATATTAATATAGATATAACAGGAGAGGAGCTTCCGATAGCAGATGGCAGCGCCAAGCCATTTTTGGACGTTCTGAAGAGCTGTATACCTGTCGACTTTGCTAGTCGCGTGGAGCCTATTCGTTTAGACGCACCTTTACGTGTGCAAGAGGGCGATGCCTCCATCGTGATCATTCCGTCAGAGTCAATGCAGTTTTCATATCATTACGAAGCCCTGTCCTCGCTTGTAGGTGTGCAAGATATAAGTTTAAGGCATCTGTCAGATTTTGAAAAAGAAATAGCTTCAGCCCGAACCTTTGGTTTTATTCATGAGATCGAAGCGCTTAAAGCCGCGGGTTTGGCGAAGGGGGGGAGTGTGGACACGGCCTTAGTCATCGGCGATGATGATTATATTAACAAACCACGTTTCGAAAACGAATGCGCGCGACATAAGCTATTAGATTTGGTCGGCGATTTATGGGTGTTGGGACGTCCTATTCTTGGCGATATTAGAGCGTCTAAATCAGGTCACGCGACGAGTATGGCACTTATTTTAGAGATAGAAGCGCTTATTTAATCTCTTTTTTCTTAGAAAAATAAAGCCCTAGAAAGGGGATTCCTGGTAGGGCAAATAAAATAAGTCTTACTGTAAATAAAAGCCCAAATGCAGCGGCTGTTTCTGCTCCTACATAACGTGTAAATAAGCCCACCAAAGCTGCATCTCGTATTCCAATGCCTGAAAAAGTTAAAGGAACAAGCCCGGCTAAGACACTAATGGGGGTTAATGCAAAATGAAGAAGAAGGCTGAGGTCAGGCACTATGCTTTTGAACATGAGCCATAAACCAAAAAAGTGTATAAAAGATATAAAGACTGAGATGATTAATAGTTTGGCTGTTATAGACGGATAGTTAGATAAAAAGCGTTGTGTACGAGTCCAGGCAAGAAACAGCGGCCTCACTTTTTTCGTGAGAGTTTTAGGTAGGCACATTTCAAGTAGGCAAAAGCCACTATGACAGAGTCGCCTTGATAATAGAGCGACCAATCCAGCTATAATCATCGCTGAAATACTGAAAATAAAGCTTAAAAATGTGGGGTCTGTTTCCCCGTACGCTAAAAGCCCAATAATAGATATAGTGCCTAAACCAATCATATCGCCTGCTTTTTCGACTAGAATAATAGAGAGTGCCGTAGTTCCCTTTATATTATGGTCTTTTTTCATAAAATAAGCTTTAGAAATATCCCCTAATTTTGCTGGGAGCACTAAGTTTAAAATATTGCCTAATAAGACAAGTCGAAAATATTCTTTATACGTAATGCTGCAATGCGGTGGCGTAATCCAGATTAATCTAAAAGTAAGGAGAAAGAACAAGGGGATAATGAGTGATATAGATAAAGCTAAGGTGGGTATGTCTGAGTTTTTGAGGGTGTTGAGGCTAGAGTTTATGTCTAATTTTGAATATAAAACGGCCAGTATACTTAAACTAATGATGAGTGATAGTAGGCGTTTCATTTTTGGTTGTTAGTGTAGTAGATCTCTCGTGTCTTTTTTTGGATATCTTCTAACAACTGACGGTTAACTGAAATGAGATCGGCAATTAGGCCAAAGATAAAAACTTGGCTCCCAAGTATAATTAATATAGAGGTCAAAATTAAGCTAGGTAAATGAAGGGCTTGCCCCTGACCCATATACATAAAGACCCATCTGCCACCCATAATAAGTCCCGCAAAAAGAGGTATGGACCCGACAATCATGAAGAAGGATAAGGGTCTGTATGTGTTAAAAATGCGAAACATCGTCACGACAGATCTTTTTATATATTTAGGAATGCTTTTCACAAGTTTGGAGGG
>CALLLO010000006.1 GCA_938082985.1 uncultured Candidatus Marinamargulisbacteria bacterium
AACCATTCTTATCCCATACCAAGCATTTTAATCGATTTCGATGTCTGTTTCTAAACACATAAATACTGCCGTCGTTGGGTGTTTTCTTAAGCTCATCGAGTATCACCTGTACCAAGCCGGTGGCTTGTTTCCTGAAATCCACTGGCTCGCTGTATATCCAAATCTGCGTGCCGGGGAGATAGTCTAATGGTTGAGACCTGTCAGGATTTCAGTCAGTCGACTCAAGGTATTTTTACCTTCTATTTTAATACTTTCATGTTTACTAAATCGTATCTCGCAATATAGGGGCTCCTTTTTTTCTTCCGCTATCTTTACCTCGTGAAATGTGGCTGGCTTCTTTTTGTTTTTAAGCCGCCATATCCGATTTTTAAAGGTCCTATATTTTATTTTTTCTTGATTACAATACTCCGCTTGCGTAAGGCCGCTTTGTTCCCATTCTTCTAAATGCCTGGCCCACATATCGTTTTCCTTTTTATCCATCTTTTCACCTCCACATTACGATATTAGCTTCATTTACCTGTCGTTAGTATGGGGATAATGGAGCGCTTACCGCTTACTTTTAAATCTAACTTTTTAACGTGTATGTGAGATGCGCAGCATCTGAGACTGCCGCTTAGCGGTTTAGTTCAATACGTCTTATCGGGATAGTTTGAAATGGGTTAAATGAACGGAATGTACCTTTATCCCCTTCTTAAAGTTCAAATATTAACAGGGTCATGTCATCGCCTAATGGTTCTGTACCTATATATTGAATGAGGTCTTTATGAATAATGTCCTTCAGTGTGTTAGTCGATGTTTTCTTATATTGGGTAACAACGGATTTTAATCTACTCTCTGAGTACCGTTGTTGGTCTGTATTTCTTGCATCTAAGATACCATCTGTAGAAGCTATTATTATATCGCCCGTCTGGTATTTAATGGTATCTTCAAGAAAATCATTCATATCTGAAAATCCTAAAGGTGGATTGTTTGTGTCTAAATCAATAATGCTTCCGTTTCTTAAGATCCATAAAATATCTAAAGAAGCTCTACAATATGAGAGCGTCTTGTTTATCGTATTAAAAGATAAGTAGGCTCCCACACACATCTTTTTTAGGGTTTTTAACTGAGTAACTTCATTATTAATTATTTGCATAATTTTTTTAGGTGATGTCTCACTGTTTATTTTAGTTCTTAGGAGCATGTGTAGTTGTATCGCTACATAACTTGCTTCGATTCCTTTCCCCGCAACATCTATTAAGAAGTACCCAATACTACTATCGCCACTTGATCGAGTATCGTAGAAATCGCCACTAACCATTCTCGACGATGGTTCGTGTAAAACAAAAGGTTTAATCCCATTGTAGTTGTAGAGTTCGGGTAGGTATTGTTTTTGGAATGATCTAGCTAATTTATAGTCAGCATCACGCTTAGCTACTTTTTTTAATTTTTTATTAAGATCCTTTAAGGTGTTATTTTTGAGTATTAATTGATTTTTATATAGTTTTTCTGATAAATACAACGCGTATATAGATAAGCCAACAAGACAAGCGGCTGTAGTATAGGCGCAATACGTAATGAGTTCATGAAAAAAAGGAGGGACTATAATTTTTTCAAACATCTCAAATTTTTGATATTCTAATAGGATTAAACAACTAAATGGAATGCTAACGGCAAAGAGTAATAAAGCTTTATGCTTTGAGATAAAAATCGTGACAGCGATTGAGATAAACCCAAAACAAAAAGTATGTGCCCCAATGTCTTTACCGAAGGCACTGGAACAATAAAATAAAGCTAAACTTGTTACTGATATAATTAATAATCCAGAAAGAGTATGTTTCTCTCGAAAAAACAAACATAAGACATAAGTAGTGACACATATTGTGACTAAAAGACTAGGAAATATTAAGTCTAAATATAAAAATATCCCAATATAGGGAGTAGCAAGAAATATCAATATAATAGAGACATTCTTAATTAAAAAAGATTCTTTACTAAACCGTGATAACCCCTTATCCATATAATTAACCGCTCTAAAGTTTGCCTTTTACGGCAATGTTTTGAAAGAGAAAGATAATAGCTGAATTGCTTATTTCTTGAGTTTCATCATAGTTATCTAGTTTTATATATAATGAAAACCATTTTTCAAACAAATCTGGTAACACATCAGTAATAGTTTCGGCTAAGGCATTAACATTAGCTTCCCATAAAATATCAATGCTCTGTTTTTGAGACTTAGCCTGTTCGGGAAGTGCCTCTTTAAGTGACCCATATTTTGAAAACCAAGTTCGTTTAGCTTCTTTTAAAGTCGTTAATTGCGTTAAAAGGCTTCTTAGATTGTCGAATCCTTCGCTTTTTGTCGATTTGTTGTCGTTAGCTAATCGTTGGAATGCATCACAGACAAGTTGATTACTAAAGTCTCCATCGTGTAACTCTCGAGAAACACTTCCTTCACTTGATACTCCGGTACAAATTAAATTTGAAAGGCTGCCCATTTGTTGCATGAGGAGACTTTGCCGTCTAAAAATGTCCATAAAATCCTCATCTTGAGACTGTACAAAAGACGTTCCATCAATGGAAGATCGTATCTTCTCTGCAGAAGAGAGTGCCATTTCATAAAATACCATCATATGCATGCCATAATGAACATCTTCTGCTTTTTGTATGTTAAAGGGCTTGGGGTCGTAATTGACATCTAAAGCATGTTGGAACGAGTTCATGATTTTACTAAAGTCTCTAACTAAAACATTTTTATTATCACTATTTAATTCGGTTAAACTAGAAAATGAGTCCCATGCGTTATGGAATGAGTGGTAGGCACCTTCAACATATTCTTCAGCTGCGATCCTATGATCTTCATTGCGTATATTTTCTAAGACTCCTTTAATTCTTTGCAATTCACCATCATGTTTAGTAAAAATATCTTCAGGATGATCAAACAAGAACTTTTTTCGAGTATCTACATGAGAGATAAGCTTCATTGCAGTTAATAATGTTTGATTCATTTTTTTTGGCATTTCTTTGCTCATTTTGTCTGGAACATCATCAACGATAACGGCCCAAAAAACTAAATGTAATATACAATTTGATAGAGTATCTATATGTTTTTCAAACAATTCGTTTAAGGCTCTTATTTTCTGACTTTTTAAGTCCCCTCTGTAGTGGGTTGTTATCTCTTCTAGAGCGTCTTCTTTTGCTTTTTCGATGCAACTCATGACTACTTTTGAAGCGGCTAAAGACCAAGGTATATGGACTTTTCCACGTCCTCCATCTAATGAGGTAATACCGCTGTCACTCAGTTTTTTTACAGAGGATCTATAAAACCTATAATCTTCTAATACTTCTTTAGTTGGGCTTGTTTTATGGTATAGCGCACCAGTAGATAGGCATTTATCTTGAATGGTTACACCCGTGATATGGTACATCTGGCTGTCGCAAGCTTCCATTATTTTAGGTGAATCGAATAAATGTTCTAACTTAAGGGGGAATTTTTTATAATGATTAAAAAAATGTGAGTAACCTTTTATATATGTCTTCACAGCGGTTTTTTTTTCAGATTCAGTATCGAACTGCTTGTTGACTTGGCCTAAAAATTCATTGAACTTGTTAATCATAAATGCACGTTTACTTTCAGGTATGTCTAATGCGAACATTTTATTAATTAAGTCTACGGCCGTTCTATCTGTTTCATTTTTGGTAAATGAGTTATAAGCTTTTTGATCAACTACGGAAACACTTAACAAAGGGGAATCCGCCTCATTACAATACGCTTTAGTTGTCATTACACATACAGAAGCTAAAATGGCCACTGATAAAAAGGGGGGAGATGAAGACGCCTTCGCTCTGGGTATCGGCGAAGGATGTGTAACGTATTTTGTTTGTGGGTAAGAAAGTCTTATAGCTGAGGGTAATAGACTTCGTTGAATCTGACCAGTATTAACTTTTTGTAAATG
>CALLLO010000007.1 GCA_938082985.1 uncultured Candidatus Marinamargulisbacteria bacterium
GCCTTGTTAGCAGCGGCCTTGTTAGCAGCGGCCTTGTTAGCAGCGGCCTTAGCGGCGGCCTTAGCGGCGGCCTTGTTAGCGGCAGCCTTAGCAGCAGCATTAGCAGCGGCCTTGTTAGCGGCAGCCTTAGCAGCAGCAGCCTTAGCAGCAGCTTTCCTCTTCGCCTCAGCAGCGGCTTCTTGTCGTAGTTTCTCCGCTAATATACGTTTACCCTTATTTAATAGCCCCTGTAGTTTTAAAAATTTTTCGCGAGTTATTGGTTTATTCTTTAATCCATTCTCTATTTCTATACCGATATTACGTTGTAAATCTCTCCCCATGGCTTTCCTATTTCTCATATACGAATTCAAGACATTCTGAGGAACAATGTTACCACGTCTAGCTTCAGCAGCACTGGTAGTTAAATTACGCCGCATCGTTCGTTCTGACTTAGCAGTTTGATAAGAAGTTTCACCTGATACCTGACTATTACCTAGTCTCATACCAGTCGGTGGTGAAAAACTCTTTGTCGGGCGAGGTGTTCGTTGATTTACTTCGTTATTTGTATTCGGATCTTCGTTCATCGGACCACTACCACGGTTATTGTTCGATGTAAAACTGTTGAAAGTTCCGTTAGTATTCGACGTTCGTGCTCGACCATTCGCACCACTAGCAGCGGTCTTTGCCATATTTATAATACCCTGATATTTTATTCCAAATCTAGATCCTCTTCTATGGGTTCCTCTACATCTTCATCTTCATCGTCCGCTACGAGTGCTTCATCCTCCTCGGGGCCATCTTCATCCTCATCCTCATCATCCTCTTCGGGCTCCTCTTCAGGCTCCTCTTCGGGTACCTTCTTCTTCTTCGTCGCGGCAGTCTTCTTAGCATTCGCAGACTTGTCGAATATTTTCTCGAGTATGGCAGCCACCTTCTTTCCAAACACCACCCGCTTCTTGTGCTTCTCTGTGAAGGACTGGATGAACGCCTCAGAGTACCCCAAGTTTTTGTAGGCGGTCGTCAGCGTTTTGATGGGGGGCACTTTCCCATGTGAGTAATACTTTTCGTACAACTGTGCCCCGTGCAACACCATCTTCACGCGCACCTTCCCATTCTTGAGGACACCCAAGGTGACTTGCACTTGGTCAAGGTACTCTATGTGCTTCTCGTTCTCGAGTGTCACCGCGTGTTTGGGTTGGAGCTCAAAGATCTCAGGTTGTTTGAAAGGGATACCATGGTAGTCGTAATTTTTTTTCAAGTCCTTGAGGTACTCTTCGGACCTTTCCTGGAAGACGATGGGTTTGGGTTTTGCGGGGCAGTATTGTTGAAGGTTGAGTATATCATGTACAACACCTTTCGTCGGTCGGACAAAAGGTGGGGTAGGAGCGTTGCGCTGCGAGCGGACCGAAGGTCGCTTGAAGCCGGTTTGTTTTGTGGGTGCGTTGAGGAAATCCATTTCAATGTTATACATTCACTTCCTCTTTCTTGCAACTTAGGTTCAATTCACACTCGACGACGTGATGCGCTTGAAAATTATTGAGGGCGTAAAAAGGACCCCAGAGCTCTATGACTTTCCTTTCTTTGTCGTACCAAATGTACGAAAGTTCAAGAAACTTCGTGAGCCAGTAAAATCTTTTCCCACCGTTTCCGATAAACTTGTAGATTTCATCCTCGGTATAGCCCGAGACGTCCATCTGACTGTAGTGCGTGTTAGGGGGGTTGTAAGGCGCCATACCATTTATACGCGGGTATTGTTTAAGTCATTATTTCATCATGCACGATCCACAGTACTTCTCCTTCTTCTGAGGAACATACTTACAAGCGAACATGATGATGAGTGCGACGATGGCCAGGGGTAAGAGCATTTGAGAAGAGTTTTTCATTGTGTGATATATCGATATTTTATTTTGTGCACTCTATTACAAATGTTTTCAGTAGTCAATTATGTATCACCCGGCGTCTACACCAGACGGAAGAAGAGAGTGTGTGTATATAAAAGACGTACCCAAGCTGTCCTGGATAGTCCCCCACCACCGAACATCATAGATAATGATCAATGCTCTGGTAACTACTGTATTAAAGCGACCGTCGAATTGACCGGTAAAGAAGAAAAGACCTTCATAGGATACAGCCAAGATATGGTCATAGCCGCGAAGACACGGTACGCGTGCGAAAAGCATAAAGGTACATGTAGTGACCCCGTGATAACATTCATTGGCGGGGATTGTAAAGAGGCTTTATTCGTCAAAACCAAGGATGGTAAAATGACGCGGTTATTCACTATATAGGGTCACCTCGGAATCCGTGGATGACACATCGTCACTATCGTATTCATAATCAGAATCCGTGGACGACACAGCTTCGTAGTACACATCATCTATCTTTCTATATAAACCAGTCTCTTCAAGATCCGTGGTGTCGTAAAATCCAGAGACAGACTCTTTGGGTATTGGATATGAAAATCTACTAAACCTGAATCGCAAATCATCTGTTTGTGTGAGGTGACTCACTACATAGGAGTCGTTAGTGTCCTCGGTTATTCTAGCAATCTCTACGAGACCACATTCATATTCAATATCGACAATTTGTCCTTCCATTGTACGTATATAGTATTAACGAGCGTATTCTTAAAGTTCTAACATCCCCTGATAGAAGTGGAACAAATTGTAATGATATTGGAACACGATCCAGCATAGGGTGTATAATGTCACGATATTGTAAATGAAGTCGCAGCAGTGCATTTTCTAATCTAGAGATAAAATCTTAAAGTATATAAATGGTCGGTCCAAAAGATGCAGTCATGTTCGATATCGATGATACACTCATCGCATCAGGTACAGGTAAAAGGATTGAATCAGTCTATAAGATTTATCAACAAGTGAAACGCGCTGGCTACAAGATTGTCATCGTGACCGCGCGTCCGGCGTTTGAAATGAACGTGAGATGGACACAAAATCAATTATTAAGTAATGGTATTACATACGACGATCTAGTGTTCGCTAGCCCTGAAAATAAAGGGTACTACAAGAGACGTTCCAAGTATAACTTTATTCTCTCCGTCGGAGATATGGACACGGACCTCACTGATAGCCTGTACAGTATTAAGATTTCCACGTAATCTTACACACGTGACACGTCACAAAGACAGTCATGGGTTCGTCGGCACTTCTCGTCTGCATCTGGTAGTAGGTTGTTTTATAGTTTCTACACTTTTCGCACCTGAAAATACCCTTGTAATCCTTATCGTTTGCGACGTTATAATCCTTCGCCATATCTCGTTTGATTCCCCGTTCCCTCGCCGCAGCGTAGGGACCCCCTGGCCATAAACTCTCCGGGGGCAGCTCCAAAACCCTGTTGACTTTGATTTGCCCCGTGAGTATCCTCGTTTTGAGGGACGGTGAGCACCGTAAACTTTTTTGAATCTCCAAAAACTTGTGTTTGTATCTACTCATGTGGCGATGATTGTCACTCGCTGGGACGTCCATCAAGCTTTCCGTTTTCTTGACCGCCCAGTTGTGCGTAGACTTTTCGAGATTCACACATATTGGATGTTCCTGGGAAAGACCGAGAAGCGAGGCGTATCTGGTGGTGACGAACGACCGAGACATTTTTATTTATATAATATGATATGTTTAATATCGACTTAGGAGGGGGAAAGCAACTTTTGCACATTCGTCGAAGGACTCTGGGGAGCACGTGTTGAAGGGCCCCGCCTTACGCCGGGGGTCATTCCTGACCGCGGTCCATTCTTCATCCAAAAAACTCCTGGGGACGTACTTTTCTTTTTTATCCATAACAAACTTGAATGTCTCTGACATGTCTTCGAGTTTTGGCATTTCATACATCTCAGCTTCCTTTAAGATAATATATACTATGACGAGAGCTAATAAGAATGTGACCACTTTGTTCATTTATTATATACAATTTTTTTTATTTGAGTATGACAAATGACAAAATCCGTTTTAATACACGAAGAAGAGGGAAATATAGAGGAGATTG
>CALLLO010000008.1 GCA_938082985.1 uncultured Candidatus Marinamargulisbacteria bacterium
TTATTTATGATTTTGTAAATATCTAGAAAAGAATAAGAATCGTGGTATGTTTTTATAAAGAGTGTATCTGGATGATCTTTAGTAAAACGATACAGAGGACAAATCATTCAATTACCAATTCAAGTTTATCTAAAACAAGCTCCGACAAAGATTTTCTTAGTTGAAGACGTCCGTTTTCAATACAAAGAGGTGTCTGAAATACGTCTTCAGTTAAATACTCCAAGGTAGATAATCCATGATGTGTGTCAGGAGAAACAGTTGAAGCTAAATGCCCAATAATAAGGTGCCCTAGGCCTGACTCAAAGCTTGACGTAAAGATCACCTTTTTATCATTAGAAAGAGCATCTTGGGCAAGTTCTAAGCAGGCATGTGTCCCGCCTATCAAGGTGGGTTTAATGATTACAGCTTTAATATAGGGAAGTCCTAGCAATGGTAGGTTATTTAAATCTAGAATAGTTTCATCTATAGCAATAGGGTGGTCACTGGATTCAGAAAAAGCGAGCAGGTGTTTTGGATGATTAACAGGCTCTTCTATATACTCAATATTCAAATCAGATATGCCTTTTGAAAAAGCTAAGGCTGTTTCAATATCCCATTTTCTATTAACATCTAAGCGTATTTGAGACGCATCTCCTAGATAATGAGCAAGGTCTTTAACTATAGCAACATCTTTCAGATAAGAGCGTTGTCCAATTTTTACTTTAAAGCAACTATACCCCTTTGACTTTGCAAGTTTGGCTTGTGTAAGGACTTGCTTTTTATCTCCAAATAGAAGAGCGTTTACAGGAATAGAAATTGGGGCAGTCGGAACTATAACTTGGTTGATATCACACTGATTTCTTGATGCCATAAGACTTAGATAGGCACTTTCCACACCAAAAGAAACAGAGGGAAATAATTCCAATTCAGCATCTTCTCCTGCTTGGATAGCTGTAGTGATTTGAGTAAGGGTTTCATCCATAGCTTCTTTACTAAATCCTGGAAGTGGCGCTATATCTCCAAACCCAACCCCTCCCTTTGTATCTTGCATACGAAGTATGTATCCTTCACGAAGCGTAGGTTTTCCAGACATAGAGATAATGGGGATTTCGTATCTAAAAACTGAGATGTTAAACATGTTAAATAATAGTTAAAACGCTTACTGGAGGAATCCCAATAACTGCTTTAGTTCCTTTTATGGCAATAGGTCTAACCATCAGGTCAGGGGTTTTAGATATAAGCGCTAAGATATCATCATCGGACAATCCTGTAATTGATGATTCAAACTTATCCAAATCTTTGTGGCGAATAATGTCTGATGCAGTCAGGTTTAACTTTAAACAGAGTGCAGAAAGCTCAGATATACTTGGGGAATCATCTAAGTAATGTCGGATTACAGGTTTAATTTCATGCTCTTGAAGTAATGCTAAGGCTGCTCGTGATTTACTGCATTTAGGGTTGTGGTAAAGTTCCATGTTATGGCTGTCTATCAAATTTAGAAAAATCAGGTTTTCGTTTCTCTACAAATGCATTACGGCCTTCTTGGCCTTCTTCACTCATGTAGTAAAGCATCGTCGCGTTTCCCGCAAGTTCTTGTAGTCCAGCTTGCCCATCACAGTCGGCGTTAAGAGAGGCTTTTAAGCAACGCAGTGAGAGAGGTGATTTTTCTAATATTTCTTTACACCATTGTACAGTTTCTATTTCTAAGTCTTTGTATGGAACAACCGTGTTTACTAGTCCCATGTCTAATGCAGCCTGTGCGTCGTATTGACGACATAAAAACCAGATTTCTCGTGCTTTTTTCTGTCCTACTATACGTGCCATATAACTAGCGCCATACCCACCATCAAAGGAGCCTACATTAGGCCCTGTTTGACCGTATACGGCATTGTCAGCGGAAACAGTAAGATCACACATCATATGTAAAACATGTCCACCACCAACGGCAAAGCCTGCAACCATAGCAATAATAGGTTTTGGGCATGTTCTGATCTGTCGTTGAAAATCAAGAACATTTAAATGCATGCCACCTTCATCATCTTTATATCCAGCATCGCCACGGACCTTTTGGTCTCCGCCTGAACAAAAGGCTTTTTCACCTTCTCCAGTCAAGACAATAACACCTACGTTTTTATCCAGTCTTGCATCAGCAAGCGCGTCTATCATTTCTTGAACGGTTAAGGGTCTAAATGCATTTCTAACTTCTGGACGGTTAATGGTTATTTTTGCAATGCCTTCAGCTTTTTCATACTTAATATCGGTATACTCTTTAGCTCTTTTCCAATCCGCAGCAGCTGTCATTTTTATTGTTTTAGTTGTCATGCTTCACCTCAATTACAAAACATTGTAGCATGAATTGGGGCTTTAATTTATATCGTAAAGCGCCCATTTTTATAAATAAGTACTCCATCTGCAAAAATTTCACCCTGACTCATATCTGTAATCATGTCCCAATGAACAGAAGATTCATTCTTCCCTCCAGTTTCAGGGTAGGAGGCCCCTATAGCCATATGTATAGTTCCTCCAATTTTTTCATCAAATAGAATGTTTTTTGTGACACGTTGAATGTTCATGTTCGTACCTACTGCAACCTCCCCAAATTGTCGTGTTCCTTCAATGCTAAAAACACGATCTAAAACATCTTGCCCAATCTCGGCTTTCCACGTTTGAATAATGCCATTTTTTACCGTTAGAGTAATGTTTTCTACATCTTGACCCCCATATATCGTCGGGCATGTAAATGTAATGGTTCCATTGACAGAGTTCTCTACGGGTGATGTGAACACTTCTCCAGATGGCATGTTTCTTTTTCCATCAGAGTTCATCCAAATTCTACCTTCAGTTAAAAAAGAAATATCTACATGAGGCGCTTTGTAATGAATTTTTTTGCAGGTGTTTAAATAGTCAACAATACCTTGTTGCATAGCTCCTAACTCTTTCCATGCATCTATAGGGTTTTCTTGATTTAAATAACAGGCATTAAATACGAAATCTTGATACTCTTCTAATGTCATGTCACATTGCTTAGCGGCAGATTCAGTAGGAAATACACATAGTGACCATTTCAATTTACCTTCAGCCGAGCGAGTCATAAATGCTTTTTTCACATCTTTAATAGCTTCCTGATGCCGTTTTTTCTTATCACTAGAACATCCTGCTGTTTCATTTAAGTTAAAAGGGGCAATGATATTTAGTACTCCATCAAAATGTGAAATAGCATGTGTATATAGTTCAGGTTGATGGTCTAGTTGAGCGTCTGCATTGTCATAAAAGAGTTTGGCTTGGTTTTCAAAACTTATTTGAAATTCAGCAAACCCGCCTCTTAATAAAATTTCTTTATATAAGGGTTGAAGTAATGGCGTCGCTAGTGACGTAGATCTAATTAAAAACCGTTCACCCTTTTTCACATACAAACAATACTCTGCCAATAATTTTGCATATTTTTCTAACATTGAAGTGTCTGCCTTAATATATCGGCAAGAATAGCCGGCTTTTCTATATGTATCACATGTCCACAATCAGGTACCCCTACAATCTTACTTTGAGGGTTAAGGTTTTTAATTTTTTTACCAATATCAGCATGTTTTGAATCAAGTAGGCCATAAATATAGGTAAAATGAAGGGGGAGATAGTCTAATTTAGCCCATAGAGAAGATTGCATGACGGGACTTAAGGCGAGCATCGTTTGTGCGATGCTTACAGGGTTATGTGAACATCTTTGGGTAAAAGCCTCTTCATAGGCCGGACAGGCTCTAAATTCTTTAAATAAGCTAAGAGAATACCAATCTTCATCTAAAAATTGAATGAGAGCTTTGCTTTTGATCTGTTTTATTTTAATTTTGTCCCACGCCAGTCGTGCTTGCTTTTCTGTTGAGCAATGAATCCCTGGAGAAGCCGCTAGCACAATGAGTGACTTAAAAAGATTTGGATATTTAAAGGCTGTATGAAGTGCCACTCTACCACCAAGTGAATAGGCCACTACATCACAAGGGCCAAGCCGATGCCTCTCACTATATTCTTTAATGTATGTAGCAACATAATTAAACCCATCTTCGAGGGGAGGTGCGTCTAGAGAAAGATGCCCTGGTAAACATATATTATGAATAGGTCCGTCATAGTTTAAATAACTTTGGCAGGCTTTCCAGTCATCCGGATGACCTAAAAAACCATGAATAAACAACAAAGGGGTGGTCATCAAACCACCCCAAAGAAGGTATGAAAAATCATAAATTAAGCAGCAGCTGTAACTTCTACTCTTTCTCTCATTTGCTTTGCACAATCCACCATGAAGCGCAGCGCTTCAATCGTTTCGTCCCATCCACGAGTTTTTAAGCCACAATCCGGGTTAACCCAAATATTTTGAGTGGGTAAAACATCGTTAGCTTTTTCAAGTAAATTGAACATTTCTTGAACGCTAGGAACACGAGGTGAATGAATATCATATACCCCAGGTCCAATTTCATTTGGATATTCAAAAGTAACAAACGCTTCAAGCAGTTCCATGTTAGAACGAGAGGTTTCAATTGAAATAACATCCGCATCCAAATCAGCAATGGCTTGGATGATGTCATTAAACTCTGAATAACACATATGGGTATGAATCTGAGTAGAATCTTTTACACCCGCAGCAGATAGTCTAAACGATTTAACCGCCCAGTCTAAATACTCATCCCAGTCAGCACGTCTTAACGGAAGTCCTTCACGAATAGCAGGTTCGTCAATCTGAATAGCCGCAATTCCAGCCGTTTCTAGGTCAACAACCTCATCTCTAATCGCAAGTCCAATTTGCATAGTCGTATCTTTTCTAGATTGGTCATCTCTAACGAAACTCCATTGTAGAATAGTGATAGGCCCAGTTAGCATACCTTTCATTGCACGGTTCGTAATACTTTGCGCATATTCAGACCAGTAAACCGTCATCGCTTTAGGTCGAGAAACATCACCAAAAATGATAGGGGGTTTAACGTATCTTGACCCATAACTTTGAACCCATCCGATTTCGGTGAAGACATACCCTTCAAGCTGCTCTCCAAAGTATTCAACCATGTCATTACGCTCAAATTCACCATGAACAAGCATGTCGATATCAAGATCCTCTTGAATACGTACACATTTTTCAGTTTCGGCTTTTAAGTAGGTATCATAATCTTGGTCAGATAATTCACCACGTTTATTTTGAAGTCTTTTTTGACGAACTTCTTTTGTTTGTGGGAAAGAACCAATAGTTGTTGTTGGGAAAAGAGGAAGCTTTAGCTTGTCTTGTTGAATGACTTGTCTATCCGCAAAAATTGAATCTCTATCGAAATCAGAGTCTTTAATTTTAGAAAGTCTCTCTTTTACAGCAGGAACATGTATTCGCGTACTTGTCGCACGAGACTCATGTGCAGCTTTATTATTTCTATATACTTCAAAATCAGTGCCTTCGAGCGCAAGCGTGGCAAGATCAGAGATTTCATTAAGTTTTTGGTCCGCAAAACTCATCCAGTTTTTGATTTCAGCATCTAGCTTAGATTCATTATTAAGAGTAATCGGTGAATGTTGTAAAGAACTAGCAGACGCAATAACAACTCTATCAGCACCTAAGGTCTCTACAGCTTTGTTAATAATAGATAAAGATACTTCATAGTTGTTTTTCCAAATATTACGTCCATTAACAATGCCTAATTGTAATGTTTTATTTGCAGGGAATGTTGAAATAATTTCGGATATTTCATCAACACCTCTCACAGCATCATAATGAAGTGTACTGACTGGTAAGTTAAAGAATGTTTCTTTGTTATCTCTAAGTTCACCAAAATATGTCGCTACAACTATTTCAAGAGATGTTGAGTTTGATAAGGCGTCATAAGCTTTCGTTATAAGTCCTTTTTCTTCAGTTGTAAGGTCAATAGCTAAAATAGGCTCATCGATTTGAACAGAGCTTGCACCAGCTTCTTCCAACTTAGAAAGAATATCTTTGTACGCCACTACTAGTGCATCAAATAAAGAATACTTATCAAAGCCTTCACTAGCATTTTGTTCTTTACCTAATTTTAAGTATGTGACAGGTCCTTTTAATACAGGTCTTGCGTTAAAACCAGCTGCCTTAGCTTCTTTGTAGTCGTCAAACACTTTAGATGTAGAAATTTTAAATGTAGTTTTTTCGTTAAATTCAGGGACCAGGTAATGATAGTTAGTGTCAAACCACTTTGTCATTTCACTTGCAAACGTTTCTTTATCACTAGCTTTACCACGTGCGATTAAAAAAAGTGTGTCTAAATCTACTGTTTTGCCAGACCAATTAAATCGAGCGGGAACGTTTCCTAGTAAACAAGACATATCTAACATTTGGTCATAATAAGAAAAATCATTACAAGCTATCGAGCTAATCCCAGCATCTTGTTGTTTTTTCCAGTTAATATTTCGTAACTCAGAGCCAACTTTTAAAAGTTCTTCCTGAGAAATATCACCTTTCCAATAAGATTCTGTAGCACGCTTCAATTGGCGTTGTTCACCAATTCGTGGGTACCCTAATACCGCTGTCCGTAATGTCTTACTCATAATTCACCTCAAAGTATATAGGCCCTTATAGAAAAGAGCGCCCAAAATTGTAACAAAATTTTTCTATTTTGGCTAATCCCCATATTTACCGTTTGTCTGTATAATAAGGTGATGATAAAAATAATTATTTTTCTTTTTTTCACTACTATATATATACAAGGAGCTGAAAGAGCTATGTCAGATAAGCTAAATACCTTAACACCACTGCAATATGCTGTTACACAAGAGTCTGCTACAGAGACTCCATTTAAAAATGATTACTGGAATAATAATGAAAAAGGCTTGTACGTGGATATTGTTTCAGGTGAAGCCTTGTTTACGTCCAAGGAGAAATATCAATCTGGTTGCGGATGGCCCAGCTTTAAGGCTCCCATTAAAAAAAGCGCTATTGTAGAGAAAAAAGATTTTAAGTTGACGAGTGAAAGAATAGAAGTTCGAAGCTCTAAGGGAGATTCTCATTTAGGACATGTATTTACAGATGGGCCAGGACCTACTGGGCTAAGGTATTGCATTAATTCAGCGTCACTTCGCTTTATTCCTGTAGAAAAACTTACAGAAGAAGGCTACGCTGAGTATCTAAAATTAGACTATTAGGCTATAGGTTCGCTTTTTCATTATATGTGTGTTAATGTTCGCCAACTAAAAAATAAGAACTCTGTCACACATTAGATTTAGATGCGGGGATCTTGACAGAGGGATATATGACACAAACATTTGATCAATTCGGTTTATCGAAAGAAACCTTAGATGCTTTAACTAAAGTTGGATACGTAAACGCGACTCCAGTACAAGAAAAAGTAATTCCATTTATTATAAACGAAACTAGAGACCTTATTGCACAAGCCGCTACAGGAACTGGGAAAACAGGCGCATTTGGTATTCCGCTTATGGAAAATATAGATATAGAAGAGAGAAGCATTCAGGCTATTGCTCTAGCACCTACTAGAGAATTAGCTTTACAAGTTGCCAGTGAACTAGGCTCCTATATTGGTGGAAGACACATTAATATCATTAGTCTTTGTGGCGGACAACCTATGTTTAAGCAAATACAACAACTTAAAAAGATTAACGCAGCTACAATCGTAGTGGGTACTCCAGGTAGAATTTGTGACCATTTAAGAAATCGTCGTATGGACTTAAGTACGATTAAAAGCTTAGTTTTGGATGAAGTAGATGAAATGCTAAATGTAGGCTTTAAAGATGAGTTAGAAGCCATTATTGCTGAAACAAGTGATGATAAACGTACTTTAGTTTTTTCAGCAACATTACCAAACTTTATCCTAAATATTTCAAAAAAATATCTTAATGATCCAGAAATAATTAAAATTGATTCCGACGTAAAAGAAGGTAGTATTTCTATAGAGCAAATTTATTATGATGTAGATAGACGTGATAAATTTGATCTTTTAACAAGAATTATGGATTTAACTCCTGGATTTTTTGGGATGATCTTTTGTGCAACTAAAGCCGGAACGGGTGAGTTGGCAGAAAAAGTTATGCAAGCTGGATATAATTCAGAATGTTTGCATGGTGATTTATCTCAGGCGCAAAGAGAAAGAGCGTTAGATAAATTTAAGAAAAAATTATGTACAGTGTTAGTTGTTACAGATGTTGCAGCACGAGGAATTGATGTAAAAGGGATTACACATGTAATCAACTTCAATGTTGCTCAAAATGCAGAGACGCATACTCACAGAGTAGGACGTACAGGAAGAGCCGGAGCTAAAGGTATCGCTATAACGTTTGTAGATAACGGCGAAAGACGCTTCTTTAGACCTATTCAAAATAGTAAGAATTTTGAAATTACTAAAGGAGACTTCCCAACTGTTGAAAATATTATTGATTCTAGAAAAGGTAAACTTTTTGAAACGATAAAAGAAAAAGTAAGTTTTAATGTAGATCATGATCTCACAAAGAAATTATTAGAGCAGTACAAACCAGAAGAATTAGTTTCAGCTTTATTAGATATTGCATTTAAAAATGACTTTGATCCTAAGAAATATAAAAGAATACAAGCGCCTGACCCTAGTAGATCTAGAGGCGGAGATCGCAACAGAGATAGAAATGGCGGCGGTGGCGGATACCGTGGTAACGATCGTGGTAGAAGTAGTGGCGGTGGATACCGTGGTAGTAACGATAACCGAAGTGGAAACGGCGGTGGTGGCGGATATAATCGTCGCGGCGACAGTAACCGAAGTGGAAGCGGAAGCGGCGGCGGATACAACCGTGGTGGCGATGGCAACAGAAGCGGAAGTGGATCTGGAAGCGGCGAAAAAAGAACGTTTAAGAAATCCTGGTAATTTCCTAGTTTTAAGTCGTTCAAGTACTTAGCTAAAAAGCCTAAAGTGTAGTCATTAACTACACTTTAGGCTTTTTTAGTTTTTATCATTGTCCTTTTTGCCTTTGTCCATATATTCTTCAGAATGAGTGATAAGCAGCCCCCTAAGGCATGTATGCTCCCGAAAATCGTTGTAATCAATCATCCAATTTGTTGAAAGGTCTCAAACATCGAAGCCAACGGCTTGGTACAGGTGATACTCGATGATCTCAAGAAAATACCAAACGATGGGAGCATCTATGTGTTTAGAAACAGACATCGAAATCGATTAAAATGCTTGGTATGGGATACGAATGGTTATTTTTTAGGGTACAAGAGACTGGAGCGAGGCCGTTTTGATTTTCCTGTAACGAAACAGGGTATTATTTCGTTAAACCGAGACGAGTTACAAGGACTTTTTTGTGGTATTCCGATGGTGCGATTTAGTGGA
>CALLLO010000009.1 GCA_938082985.1 uncultured Candidatus Marinamargulisbacteria bacterium
TTAATAACGGTTAATGAGGTGCGTCGAGTAGCTACGCAATCTGATATAAATCCAGAAGTTTTGCTAGAAAAACATTTAAGAGTTGAGCTTTTGAACGGATATGGAAAAAAAGGTGTGGCTAGAGTCGCGGCGGCTATATTAAAGGAAAGAGGACTTAAGATTACCCGTTTTGATAATGCTGGAACGTTTACCTACGATGAGACATTAATAGTGGATTGGAAGGGCAATATTGAGAATGTAATTGTGATCGCGAATTTGCTAAAAATTGACCCTGATAGAATCATTGTCTATGATAGGCCCTCTAAGCCATTAGATGCGACCATTGTAATGGGTGCTGATTGGGACGAAATAGTCACCAGGCTTGTAGGAGACTCACTTGAATAAAGACGTACAACAGTTAATCGAAAGAATCGCTCACATGGCAGATGAAAAAAAGGCGGAGCGCATTGTCTCCATTGATTTGGGCGGAACGTCTTGGGTTACCGATGCCATTGTACTCCTTAGTGTTAAAAATACTATCCATGCTAAAGCACTTCTTTTTGAATTGAGCAAAGAACTAGGGGGCATTATAAGAGACCTCAAGTCAGACGATTTTTATGACGATCCTATTATAGAGGGAGATGTCAAAAGTGGTTGGGTTATTTTGGATCTTAATTCCATCCTCATTCACTGTCTTACAGACGAAATACGTGGCTTCTACGAATTAGATAGTTTCTTTGCTGAGCGTGGCGTCGTTACACATTATTAAACTCTATTAGGAACAGTGGTGGAGCTAAGCGGGATCGAACCGCTGACCTCTTGGCTGCCAGCCAAGCGCTCTCCCAGCTGAGCTATAGCCCCTTGTATAGGTGACCTCAAGTATACGAGGTACTCTGAAAGATGGCAATATGCATGCAGACTATATATACTAGCCACATGCGTTTAGCCGATTCTACCGTTTCCCAAGTAAAAGCCTATCCTGAAATTGTGAGTGTAGTGTCTGAATATGTACAACTACGTCGCAGAGGCCGAAATCATGTGGGCCTATGTCCATTTCATTCAGAAAAAACACCATCCTTTACGGTTAGTCCTGAAAAACATATCTTTCATTGCTTCGGTTGTCACGAATCAGGCGATCTTATTAGTTTTGTTCAAAAAATTGAAAATTTAGGTTTTGTTGAAGCTATCGTCTATATTGCTGAGAAAGTAGGGATAGAGGTTGAGGAAGATGCGTCCTCATCTACCTATGACCCTGAATCGGAACTCCGCAAAAGATTGCGTGATATCTTAGTTATATTTAAAGAAAAATGTCAGCATTACCTCTCTGGTTATCCAGAAGGTGTGTCTTATTTAAGAGAGCGGAATGTTAACGAGCAATCCCAACGAGAGTTTTGCTTAGGGTATGCCCCTAATAGTTTTAATGTCCTTAAGGAATTTGAATCCCTAGGTTTTACGGGTGAAGAATGTTTGAAGGCAGGGATTTTATTTAAAAGTGACAATGGCGATCTTATTTCTAGATTTAGAAACCGTTTAATTTTTCCTGTTTTGGACTATCAAGGGCGTTCCGTTGGTTTTGGGGGGCGTATTTTTGGGTCTGCTCAGCATGGCGCAAAATACGTAAATTCTGAAGAAACGCCTCTCTTTTATAAACGAAACCTTTTATATGGCTTAAACAGTGCTAAGCGCGGTATTAAGGCGCATTCCTTTCTTTTGTTAGTAGAAGGTTACATGGACGTTATCATGTGTCATCAGTTTGGTTTTAACAATGCTGTAGCGGCTATGGGAACATCGTTAACAATCGATCAGGCAAAGAAGATAAAACGATTCACGGATGTCGTATACCTGGCCATGGATAGTGATGAAGCGGGGCAGGCGTCAATGGAGAGGGCTTACGAAGTATTAAGTCAGCAAGGAATTACGCCTTATTTTGTTCAACTAGATACCAAAGATCCCGCAGATGTGTTGGTGGAGGGCGGTAAAGAGGCGTTTCAAGCGTGTCTGGAATCTGCTATACCTGTTGTCGAATTTCAGTTTTTAAGACTTTGCAAGCGCTTTGATAAGAGTAAAATTGAACAAGTTAGCAAGATTGTTGATGGAATTGTAGACTATATCAAGTTAGAGCAGGACCTCATCGTTAAACGGCACTATATTCAAAGTTTTTCTAGAAAACTTGATATTAATGAAGAATTGGTTATGGCGAAAATGAATAAGACGAGCTATAATGTCTCTAAGAAAAAGTTTCAATATATACGAAACGCAAAGACAAAAATAGAGCTAGCAGAAGAGTATTTGGTTGGTTTTTCTGCTCTAAATGTAAGTGATAGAACACTTATTTTTAGCGAGGTTTCTATGGCTGACTTCAAGTCAGAGGATTTGAGAGTGGTTGCTCAGGTGCTCAAAGATTCCCAGGTGGTTGGTAAAGATGTTTTAGGTTTGTTTGAGTCGGGTAGTCCTCAAAAACTAGTGGGACGTTTGCTGATTGAGATGGAAGAAGATAGTACGCTCATCAAGCAAAAAGATTCCCAAATACGTCAGTGTATAGATGTGATTCAAAGTCAGAAAAAGGGTATTCGGGCTGAAGAATTAAAAAGGAAGATAGAAGCACTTGAACGGTCAGGCGATAGCGACGAAGTTTCGGAGTTATTGTTAGAGCTTCAGGAAATTAAGATGAAAAGGGGCACCATGGATGGTTAGTATAGGAACTGAAGAGAAAATCGGGGGATTATCAGAAGATGTTGCAGAAGTTAATGATACAAATGATGTAACTGTAGCCACAACATCACTTACAAAGTTACTTAGCAGTAAAGATGACTTAAGTGCGGATGACGCAGTTAAAGTATATTTAAAAGAAATTGGTAAGATTTCTTTATTAAAAAAACAAGAGGAATTTGATCTTGCAAAATTAATAGATGCCGGAGACCAAGCAGCTAAAGACTTGTTAACTGTGTCTAACCTTCGTTTAGTAGTTAGCATTGCAAAAAAATATACGGGTAGAGGTATTTTGTTTTTAGATCTTATTCAGGAAGGTAATATTGGACTTATTAGAGCCGTTGAAAAATTTGATTACTTAAAAGGCTATAAGTTTAGCACATATGCAACATGGTGGGTTCGCCAAGCTATTACACGAGCAATAGCAGATCAATCTAGAACTATTCGTATCCCTGTTCATATGGTGGAAACCATTAACAAGGTTAGAAAAGTATCGAGACAATTGATGCAAGATTTGGCTAGAAAACCTACGGATGCTGAAGTTGCGGCCGCCTCAGATATGACTGTTAACAAGGTGAAAGATATTTTACGTATATCCCAAATTCCTTTATCACTAGAAATGCCAATAGGAGACGATGCTGGCTTCTTAAGTGATTTCGTTGAAGATACTAAACAAGATGTTCCAGAAAAAAGTATGATAAGAGATTCTCTTAAGCAAACACTAGAAGGTGTTCTAGGTGAGCTCACAGATAGAGAAGGTCATGTTCTCAAACTTAGATTCGGACTTGAAGATGGCGTTTCAAAAACGCTAGAAGAAGTAGGAAAGATGTACGCTGTAACTAGAGAAAGAATCCGCCAAATCGAAGCAAAGGCCCTAGAAAAGCTAAGGCACCCCAATCGATCATATAAACTAGAGGAGTTTATATAAAAAAAGCATATAAAACCCTAAAAAAGACCCACTATTTAAGTGGGTCTTTTTTTACTTCTTATAATTAATTCTCTTATAACCAAGCAAGCTTACAAGCCCTCAATAACGCTCCTAAGCGCCAAAATGGCGTAAGGCGGTATATCAGACATATCCGACTGGTGCCAGTTTGCGTAAAATTGGTGATTTAGGAGTGTTATTGGTGGGCCCACTAGGACTTGAACCTAGGACCTGCCGGTTATGAGCCGGACGCTCTAACCAACTGAGCTATGGGCCCTTAATTAAGGAAGAAACACTATATCATGCTTCAATATTACTCATCAATATAGAATTGAATGTGGTGGGCTAATAAGCCGGATTCTGTCGTGTGTCATCATCTATCTGGGATACCCTTCGCAGGATACCTCAAGCACTCTACCCGGGAATTATAACGAGACAGGTGGTCTCTCTTCCCTTATTTGAGCTTGCACCGGATGGGGTTTACCTCAAAGGACTATTACTAGCCTCTGCGTGAGCGCTTACCTCACGATTTCACCCTTACCTGTTCTCCAAGGAGCCATCGGCGGTATAATTTCTGTGGCACTATTCCATAAGCTTACGCTTTCCTCCCGTTAGGAGGCATCCTACCTTGTGGTGTCCGGACTTTCCTCTCCGAAGAGCGATGACATCGCCCACCGAGCTTAGTATAGGTCTGTGTTTATTTTTTTGCAAATAGCGTCTACGTTAAATCCGTAGACCTTTTTTAAATCTGCAATAGGTGCGCTTTTTCCAAATGTGTCTACGGTGATGCAGACACCCTCTCTTCCAACATATTTGTGCCAGCCAAAACTAGATTGTGCTTCTATAACAGCATATTTGGCTGAAAGAGGGAGTAAAGTGCTTTGATAGTGTTTATCTTGTGCGTCAAAGAGTTCCCATGAGGGCATGGAGACGACTCTTACAGATTTCCCTTCTGACTCTAGGGCAACAGCACTCTCAAGCGCTAAACTAAGCTCTGAGCCTGTAGCTAGGAGGATAAGTTCTGGTTTTTTAGATTCTTTTTTAACGATGTAGGCGCCTTTTTGTGCTTCTTCAAAGTTAGAGCCTTCATTCTCAGGTACTCCTTGTCTGCTTAAGATAAGGGCAACAGGTCCTTGTGCTTCAATAGCAGTAGCCCACGCGGCTTTTACCTCAGTCGTGTCAGCAGGGCGGATAACTGTTAAATTTGGGATCGATCGGAGTGAGGCTAAGTGTTCAACGGGTTGGTGTGTCGGTCCATCTTCGCCTAAGAGGATGCTGTCATGCGTAAACTGGTAGATTACACCGATGTTCATGAGGGCTGCTAGTCGGATAGCATTTTTCATATAATCGCTGAAAGTCATAAAAGTTCCAACAAATGGTCTGAAGTTACCTTGTAAGACAAGCCCAGAAGCGATAGCTCCCATAGCAAACTCTCGGACTCCGTATTTTACGTTTCTGCCCGAAAAATCCTTAGCGCTAATAACCCCGCCTTCTTTGATAAAGGTTGAGTCTGAACAAGATAAATCAGCGGAACCACCTAAAATATACGGGAGTTCTTTACTTATATGTTGAATGACGCTATTTGATGTTGCTCTAGTGGCTTTTCCTTCTGGTAGTGCTATGTCTTTTAAGCTTTCTTTTTGTTGTGCACTAAAGGTTTGTTTTAACGTTAGGTGATAGCTAGCGGATTTTTCTGGGTTTTGTGTGCTCCAAGACTCATATTCTGAGTTCCATGCCTTTTCAAGCTTAGATAATTCAGCATTTCTAGTTTCAAAATATGCGGAAAGAGATGGGGCTATCCAAAACGGTATATCAGGAATGCCTAGACCTTTTTTTGTTAGTTTTATTTCTTCAGAGCCTAAAGGCGCTCCATGAGAAGCATTAGACCCTGCTTTGTTGGGAGAGCCAAATCCTATTGTTGTTTTTGCAATAATCAAGGAAGGTTTTTTAGTCGTTTTAGTATGTGATATGGCTTTGTCTATTGCTGTGAAAGCATGCCCGTTAATGGTTTGAACATCCCAGCCATAGCTTTCATATCGCTTCGCTACGTCTTCTGTGAAACATTCTGAGGTGGGTCCATCTAAGCAAATATCGTTGCTGTCATATATAACTACTAAATTTTCTAGCTCTAAGTGACCCGCGAAAGAGGACGCTTCAGCACTGATACCTTCCATTAAGCATCCATCTCCAACTAGAACATACGTTGTATTGTCTAAAGGCACTTGATGCTGTGCCTTTGCAATTTTTTGTCCGAATGCCATGCCTACGGCCATCGCGACGCCTTGGCCTAATGGTCCTGTTGTTGTTTCAATACCTGGGAGTTCTTTATACTCAGGATGTCCAGCGGTTGGACTGTTTAGTTGTCTGAAGTTTTTAAGGGTATCTAAGCTCACGTCATAGCCAGATAAGTGAAGTGCTGAATATAAAAGCATAGAGCCGTGACCTGCAGACAAAACGAAGCGATCTCGGTTTACCCAATGAGGATTTTTTGGGTTGTGTCTGAGCGCATGACCATATAAGTAGGCGGCAATTTCTGCACAACCTAAAGGAAGTCCAGGATGACCTGAGTTTGCAGCTTGAATAGCATCGATAGAGAGTCCTCTTATTGTTTTTGCGAGCTCTGATAATTGTACTTCGTTATATGACATGTTTTTAGCTTCCTTTATCCTTAAAGATGGGCTTTAATGATACTGTTTGAGTCAGAGTGAGGCAAGTAGGAGTTAGTATGCGTTGGTTTGCGTTGTTATCACAGTTAAAAGGGGAGTCTCTTTTGGAACTTTCTAAGGATGATTATCATTACTTGTCACGAGTTAAACGCTTGCAACAAGGGGGGGCGTTATCTATCGTTTTTAACGAGTCTGAGCAGTGGGACGTCGATGTGATTGGCTTTTCTCCTGAAGGGCTACTGTTTAATTGTACCCAAAAGGTCAAGGTTGATTTGAGAGATAAATGGCAGTTTCATGTGGCTCAATCTTTACCAAAGCAAGATAAGTTTTCTGATGTTATTGATATGTGTACACAGGTTAATGTTAAGAGTTTTACGCCTGTTCATACCTCGCGTTGTATTGTGAATTACACAGATAAACAAGCGGAGAAAAAAATGCAAAGATGGGAGAAGGTTTCTCATAGTGCCTCGTTGCAGAGCCAGAGGGTCCAAGCATCTTATATTAGGCCCATTCTAGGATTTTCTGATTTTATTAATCAGGATTTTTCGGACTATGTTTTGAAGTTGGTCGCATGGGAAGAGGAGTCCTCTGTTTCTTTAAAAGAAGGCGTTGAAGCTGTGGAAGGGCTATCTGGTTCTATTTTTATTTTTATTGGCCCTGAGGGAGGGCTATCTGCTTCTGAAGTGACTTTGTTAAAAGAAAAAGGATTTATATCCGTGAGTCTTGGGGTGTCTATTTTACG
>CALLLO010000010.1 GCA_938082985.1 uncultured Candidatus Marinamargulisbacteria bacterium
CTGTGTCTCTTCATACTCATTCTCAGGAATCGAATCAGACACAATCCCGCTTCCTACATGAAAAAAGAGAGCTTCATTATGCGCATAAATAGTCCGAATAGCAATGTTAAAATCACTTTTATTATTAAACCCAAAATACCCAATACACCCCGTATAAATACGCCGATGGGACCTTTCTAATTCTTTAATAATTTCCATAGCTCTTATTTTAGGAGCGCCTGTAATTGAGCCTCCTGGAAATAAAGATTTAAACGCGTCTACATGACTAATATCATCGCGTAATGACCCTGTTATTCGAGACACTAGGTGATGAACCTGAGCGTAGCTTTCTAAAACCTTAAGCTCAGGGACACGCACAGAGTCCCGCGTACAAATTTTATTTAAATCATTACGCTCCAAATCTACAATCATCAACAATTCAGCTGCATCTTTTTCAGATCGCAATAGATCCTCTTTATATTGAGCATCCAAGACGTCATCTTTTACCCGTTTAGAGGTGCCTTTTATAGGTCTTGTTTCAATATCTCGTCCTGAAATCAAAATAAATCGCTCAGGAGATGACGAGAAAATAGCCGTGTCCCCAAACTCAAGATAAGCAGAAAAAGGAGCTGGAGAGGCCTCATTAAGACGTCTATATAAGGCAAGCTTAGACCCCGTTAGTGTCGCCTTATACGGATACGAATAATTAACCTGATAAATATCCCCTCGTCTAATATAGTCCAAAACAACTGACACCTGTTCTAGATAGTCTTTCTTTGAAATCAAAGGGGCCAAGTCTGTCACAGAATAAGAATCCGGCGTCCTTTCTGGCAACTTAAATGCAGACAGCAGAGTCTCTTTCATAGCCAATGAATCCGGCATAATGTCTAAAAAAACATGTTTTATTTCTAAGGTTTTTACATCTCGAATAAATAGCTGATCGTAAAAAGCGAAGCATATCTCAGAACAATCCGCTGGCTCCTGTAAATAATCAAAATCACTTAAAAATCGAGCAGATTCATAATTAACAAAGCCTATCGCCGCCCCTAATGGATAGTCCGATTTTTCATGATGTTGAAAGCGCCTAACAAAACGATCCAAAACATCAAAATAAGGGACATCAAAGCTCTCTTTCTTCCCATCTCTATAGGTTACACACGTCCGATTATCTTCAATATTTAGTACCAACATTGGCGAACACGCCAAAATTGAAAAGACTGAAAGAGAGGAGCTTATGTCTGTACTTTCCAATAAAGACACGTAGGCCCTTTGAGGACAAACATCAACACAATGCTCCCAAGAAACATTCTGAATGACTGTCTGGCTCAGAGTCATTAATCGTCGACTTTCAAAATAGATAAGAACGCCTCTTTAGGAACAGAGACTGACCCTATTTGCTTCATCTTTTTCTTACCTGCTTTTTGCTTTTCTAACAATTTTCGCTTTCGAGAGATATCACCCCCATAACATTTGGCTGTCACATTTTTTCTGAGGGCTCTAATCGTTTCTCTACATATAACTTTCCCTCCAATCATCCCTTGAATCGGCACTTCAAACATTTGTTGCGGAATAATCTCTTTGAGTTTCAAGGCAAAACGTCTTCCCATAGACTCAGCTTTATCTTTATGAGAAATAAACGACAAGGCATCAACGCCTTCTCCATTAATCATAAGATCCACTTTAACAAGCTTAGATTCCTGATAGCCATCTAACCAATAATCCAAACTCGCATACCCTCTCGTTCTAGATTTTAAGCGGTCAAAAAAGCCTGTAATTAACTCGTTAAGTGGCAATCGAAAGGTAAGCATTTGTCTATTAGAATCCAACATCTCTGCTTTTTGATACATCCCTCTCCCCTCCTGAATCAGTTCCATAATCACGCCAAAATACTCACTCGGTGCAATAATCGAAACACCCATCATAGGCTCTTCTATTTTCTCAATCTGTGTGACATCCGGAAATTGATTTGGATTCTCCAATTGTATAACTTCACCATTACTTTTAGTCAAAACATAGGTCACATTAGGGGCCGTTAACACGATATCGATACCAAACTCACGCTGAATTCTTTCTTCAATAATCTCCATATGTAACAAACCTAAAAAGCCACATCGATATCCGAAACCTAAGGCCTGAGACGATTCTGTTTCAAACTGTAAAGACGCATCATTTAACTTAAGCTTTTCTAATGCATCCCCAAGCTCTTTAAATAATTCCGTATCCACAGAATACACCCCAGAAAAAACCATAGGCTTAGCTTCTGCGTATCCCTCGAGAGGCACCTTAGCTGAGTACTTAGCGTCGGTAATAGTGTCGCCTACTCGAGAATCTTCAAGGGTTTTTATCCCAGAAATAACGTAGCCGACACTGCCTTCTGGAATAGAGTCAGACGGTGTCATTTTAGGTGTAAAAAAGCCCAATTCAGAAATTTCAAACTGAAGACCTGTCGCCATCATTTTTATTTTCTGACCTTTTTTCAAGGCTCCATTTGTAACTCTAACGTAACTAATAACACCTCTATAATCATCATAATGAGCGTCATATATTAACGCTCTCACCTCGTCACTCGGCTCGTTTCTTGGCTCAGGAACATTCTGTACAATCCCCTCCAAAACATCGGGAATACCTAATCCCGTTTTCGCACTACACAAAAAGCAATCTTCCGGAGGGATACCTAATACTTGATTAATTTCGTCCAACACACGCTGCGGCTCAGCAGAAGGCAAATCCACTTTATTAACAACAGGGATAATCTCTAAATCATGCTCCAAAGCCAAATAATAATTAGCCATAGTTTGAGCTTCAATACCTTGAGCTGCATCAATAATAAGCAAGGCCCCTTCACAAGCTGCCAAAGACCGAGAGACTTCATAACTAAAATCCACATGCCCCGGCGTATCAATAAGATTAAGAATATAGCTCTCCCCATCCTTAGCTTTATATTCCATTCTCACCGCTTGCATTTTTATTGTAATGCCACGCTCCCGTTCAATATCCATAGAATCTAAAAGTTGGGCTTGCATATCTCTATCAGCTACCGTCCCCGTCGCTTGAATAAGTCGATCTGACAAGGTGGATTTGCCATGGTCTATGTGCGCGATAATACAAAAATTACGAATTCGTGACACGATTTAATCAGCTCCATTTATATATATGACCTATTTTCAACACTTTCAGAATTTGACAGAACGAGAAGTTTCACATTCAATAAACGTATGACAAGTAGAGATAAAAACTTTTTTAAACACCTTCATGCAAAAAAAATCCTAGTCATAGGCGATATTATGCTCGACGAGTACCACTGGTGTAAAGTCAGTCGTATTTCGCCAGAAGCTCCTGTCCCCATCTGCCAAGTAGAAAAAACTACTTCCGTTCCTGGAGGAGCTGCAAATGTAGCTTTAAACATTCAGACTCTAGGTTCCACCTCTCTCTTACTAGGTGTTGTCGGGAAAGATGCAGCAGCGCATTCACTTAAAAAAATATTCAATAAAACAAAACTCAGCGTAGAGGGCTTCACCACTAGCCCGACAAAACCTACTATTTTAAAAACCAGAGTTGTGGCTCACCAACAACATGTTGTCCGTGTAGATCACGAAGATGCGAGCCCCATTGCTGGCCCTACTCAAAAACGATTATTAGACCTAATTAAAAGCCACATTGATCAAACGGATGCCATTCTCTTATCTGATTACCAAAAAGGAACCTTAACAAAATCTCTGTGCCAAAAGATCATTACACTAGCCAAAGAAAGAAACATCCACGTTATTGTCGATCCTAAAGGTGACAATTATCTCAAATATAAGGGCGCCACAATTTTAACGCCTAACTTCAAAGAGTTCAGCACCGTTATTAAAAAATCACCTACGACTGAAAAACAAATTTTTGATGAAGCTCAGAAACTCATTAAAAAGCTTCAAATCAAAGCACTTCTCATCACACGTTCAGAAAAAGGGATGAGTTTAATTAAAGACGGAATCAAAACAGACATCCCTACTCAAGCAAAAGAAGTCTACGACATTACAGGTGCTGGAGATACCGTCATCTCTATGCTCAGCATCGGCCTAGCTGCCAATATTGATTTTGATAAAGCCGCGTATCTTGCCAACTTTGCAGCGGGTATCGTAGTAGCACAAGTCGGAACCTCGACGACAACTCTAAACGAAATAGAATCCACCTACTCAAAAGCTATTCGCGCATGATTAGCAAAAAAATAAAATCAGTACCCGATTTACAATCATACCTAAAGCAACACACTCAAAAAAAAATAGTCTTCACAAATGGCTGTTTCGATATTCTCCACAGCGGTCATGTAACCTACCTAGAACAAGCTAAATCTTTAGGTGACATCTTAGTCGTAGGACTCAACTCAGATACCTCCGTTAAAAAACTAAAAGGCGAGTCACGCCCTATTAACTCAGAGTCAGACAGAGCCATCGTCATAGCCGCTCTAGCCTCCGTTGATTTCGTCTGCATATTTCCTGAATACACGCCTATTGCACTCATTCAAAAACTCCAGCCTAATATTCATGTGAAAGGTGGCGATTATAAAGCTGAAGACCTACCTGAATACCCGATCATTAAAGCCTATGGTGGTGACGTCAGTATCCTGTCCTTTGTTCCAGGGAAATCCAGTTCCTCGATTATTAAAAAAATACAAAACTAATGCTAATTATCAAAACATTTACCATCAGCCATTTTGATCAAAAAGCCCGTGTACTCATCGATACACAATCAAAAAAAGCATGTATTATCGACCCAGGAGCAAGTGTTGAGATGCTCTATGATGCAACGGAGCCTGGCACAAACTCTCTAGAGAGTATCTTCCTCACTCATTGCCATATTGATCATGGTGGAGGCGTAAAGCCCTTACTAGACCTTCTTCAATCTAAAAACATCAAGACCTGCCCCCATTACTACCATTCCGAGGAAAAAACGCTCGCAAGATCTATCGAGTTTTCCAGAAAAAACTACGGCCTTCCCGCACAATATTTTAACGTCCCCTCCCCTACTGAGTATCTCGACGACAAAGATTTTTTTTCTATTGGAGAAAGTAAAGGTCGTTGTTTATTTACACCTGGCCATGCGCCTGGACACGTCGCTCTATATTTTGAAAAACAGATGATCCGACTCATTGAAAACAATAAAACTACAGATATTGAGACGCCTCTATTAATAGCCGGAGACGCCTTATTTAAAGGTGCCATAGGACGAACAGACCTGCCATTCGGAGATCACGATACACTCTTAAAAAGTATCAAAGAAAAGTTATTTACACTTCCCGAAGAAACGATCGTTTTAGCCGGCCATGGTCCAAATACCAAAATTGGTGTAGAAAAAAAGACAAATCCTTTTTTTAATTAAGCAACTCATACCGCAGGAAAACGGTAGCACTCAACACCTGCTCTCCAGCCTCTATCGGAACAGAAGATCTCGCTTCCATCAAGCGCATCCCCCCCGGTCTAGACATGTGAGCTTCTTTAATCTGTAAAACCTTTCCCAATCGAGACTCCGTCGCTTCAGCTAATATCGTCGCCTTTCGTTTTCCATCATGAATCGCAGCCACCTGAAGTTTAGCTTGATGCACATGCACATCGCCTATCTCAAAACGAACATGAGAGCTATAATCCTCCACCAAACTTGGGAGTTTTTCTATCACCTTGTAATAAAGCTCTTCATCCAAAAAAACTACACGTAATTGCGTCTGAGCAAAATAGCCTAAAAAATCCTGCTTAGCTCTTTCCTTTTGATATCTAGGCTTTACAGATACAAAAGACGTTTTAACAGGTTTCAGACCCGATTTTTGTTTTTTTATAAAGGCCAACACGCGTTCAACATCATGACCTAATGTTGTCTTCGCCTCCTTAGCATTCCAAGCTTGGCTTTCTAAAGAGAGAGTTAAGTGAATCTCTTGAGGAACAATAGACACCTCACTTTCACCTATCACCTCTATAAATGTGTCCACGTCAGCATAATGCGTCGCTGTACTCAAACATAATAACAACATAATCCATATTTTTTTCATCTAAACCACGTCCCAACTCATATTTTGATATATAATAGTCGATATGATGCAAGAATTAATAGGTTTTTATAGAAAAAAAGGAATTATTTTAATAATTCATACCATTATTGTCATAGGTATCGGGGTCGTTCATGCCGCAACAGAGGTAGCCTCATTCAGATACAGCTTTGTAGACCAAGAACAACTTGCTGACTCAGAAGAAAACGCGCTCGGAATCTCTCAATTTAACTTTGAAGTCTACCAAGAGTCCGTTCTGGTTCAAAGTGTAACTACAGCAGAGACAAAAAATGAGATTTACATTTTAGTCCCTGAGCTTAATGAGAGCACTAATACGGCTATATACACAAGTAACGTATATAATTACCCCAACCCTTTTCAATTAAAGTCTGGAACATTGATTGGCTATACCTTATCTAAAGATATGGCTATTCAGCTCCGTATATACAACATGTTTGGACATCTCATTTATCAAGAAGACTACAATGAGGGAGAAAACGGTGGTAAAGGTACCCCTTCGTATAATAAAATTGAATTTAGTAACGATACTGTATATGGACGTAATCTGTCTTCAGGCGCGTACTTTTATGTTTTAATTTATAACGGTTCCGTAATTGGGAAAGGGAAAATGGCGGTAATACCATGATGACAATATTCTCACGACTTATACTTCTATTCCTTATAAGCACAACACTTCATGCGGCAACACCTCAGAAAGTAAGTCTTCAAACAATTTTAAACGAAAATGGCACCTTATTATCTGGTGATATATCTGTCGACATAGGGATCTACACAGACTCTGGCATATCGCCCTTATGGATCCAGTCTCATGCAGACTATAACTTTGTTAATGGCCTGCTATCTGTCACATTAGGAAGTTCCGATATCATCCCCGTATCTGCACTGTTAAATGACAATAGTAGAATTGGAATTACAGTTGAGGGAGATACAGATCCTGTTTATATTGACCTAACGTCTGTCCCTTATGCCATTGTCGCTCGATATGCAGAGACTATAGTCACCGCAAGTGCAAGCCAGCTTGGCGGTGTCTTAGTAGGTTCTGGCCTTTCTATTAACAGTTTAGGCCAATTATCAACGAACGCCTCCGTCTCAACTGAAAACATTCAAGATGCCATTTATACCAACATTCTTTCTGGCACTCAGAGTGGTATCACAGTGACTTACGATGATGATAACAACGTCGTCTCATATGTAGTTGCGACACAATCAGATGAAAATTTCACTTCTGCTTATAAAAATGCCATTGACGAGCTGAAGTCAGAAACCGATATGACCTATTCTGCAGGATCGGGATTAGTTTTGAGTGGGACTGCATTTAGTATAGATACTACAGTCGTGACTAGTGACTTTACTGGCACTATCATCGCGACTGCTTTTTCGGGAGATGGCTCTGCTTTAACTGGCATTTCTATCGACTCGGACTCTATTGTAAACGCAGATATTAACAGCTCCGCCGCCATTGATTTCTCTAAGTTAAACGTATCCAAATCGGACATAACAGGCCTAGGTATTCCGGCCTCTGATACCGACACCAATACCACCTATTCTGCTGGTACGGGTTTAGCTTTAAACGGAACAACCTTTGCCATAGATTCTACAGTCGTCACAAGCGACTTCAGTGGCACCGTTGTCGCCACTGCCTTTTCAGGTGACGGGTCAGCCTTAACTAGCATTTCTGTCGATTCAGATTCTATTGTAAATGCAGATATTAACAGCTCCGCTGCCATTCATTTTTCTAAGTTAAACGTATCCAAATCAGACATAACAGGTTTAGGCATCCCAGCGTCAGATACCGATACAGATACGACGTATACTGCAGGCACTGGCTTAGCACTTAGTGGGACTGAATTTGCTGTAGACGCGACCGTTGTAACGAGTGACTTTACTGGCACCATTATT
>CALLLO010000011.1 GCA_938082985.1 uncultured Candidatus Marinamargulisbacteria bacterium
CAAGCCTGGAGCTCTGGAGACAATTCCTGCATTGATTCTTTAAAAAAGTAATGATTCTCAATAATACTCACTTACTTCTTTTGTTCCCACTTACAGTGTCCTGCCTCATATCCATAGAGATAGGGATAAGAAGTAAACCTAATAATCAGTTAAGTATGGCGATGACGACTATAAAACAAAGCACTCATATCATATTATCCTCAAAAATAAGTGACCATTGGAAAGAAAAAATAATTCCGATTTATGCGCTTACTTTGTTTAAACATTCTTTGAGTTTATTATTGATACTTGTAGGTATGTGTAGTCCTTTTTTTATATCCCAATTAATGTTTAAAAATTTTGGTCAGTATTGCATGTCTATACTCGGCATTTTGTTATCTGTAGTTATTTCCTATATATACATAAAAAAAATAAGATGAAAACCAATACAGTCTGGCAAGAATTTGAACAAGATTCCCTTATAAACTCCACCTTTTTAGACGGCCAAAAAGGACACGTCATTTGGTTAACGGGTTTATCAGGATCTGGGAAATCTACCCTAGCAAAATATCTTCAACAAGATTTAGTTAAACAAGGCGTATCAACATATATCTTAGATGGGGATAATTGCAGACAAGGGATTTGTAATAACTTAAGCTTCACGCAAAAAGACAGACGTGAAAATATAAGACGGATTTCAGAGCTTGCAAAATTGTTGCGTCAAATAGGGTTTGTTGTCATTTGCTCATTTATATCACCAACAGATACCATTCGAGATTTAGCGAAATCTATAATCGGTCAGGATAATTTTGTAGAAGTATATGTAGAGTGTCTTTTAGAAGAATGTGAACATAGAGATCCAAAGGGGCTCTATAAAAAAGCACGAAACAAAGAAATAAAAAACTTTACGGGTATCGATTCCCCCTACGACATACCTCAAAATGCAGACATTACAATAAACACCAAAGAACTTACCATTAAAGAAGCGTCGGATTCTTTAATAAATCAAGTGGAAACTTTACTGTAATATTTATGCGGAATGATCAAAAATGAAGATTACAAAATCGCAACGTTTCTGGGCAAGGCTCGTGCATAAGTACTCTAATATTTTCGAGAAAATTGGCAGGTTTGAATCGTCTTATTTTCTTGAAGAACTAGACTCTATTCCTGTAGATCGTCCTATTTACGTCACGAGTCTTGCACGTTCAGGAACTACTATCATTTTAGAGTTGTTAAATAAGCATTCAGCTACTGGAAGCATGGTGTATAAAGACTACCCTTTTGTTTATACACCACTGTTTAGGGATGTTTTATTAAGGACGGCAAAAAAGGGTGAGTACGAGCTTAAAGAGCGTGCCCATAAGGATCGTATAAAGGTCTCACCAAACAGCCCTGAAGCCTTAGAAGAACCTCTCTGGATGCATTTCTTTCCAGACACTCATGATCCTCAGGTTAACAACGTTCTAAACCCAAAAAATAAAAATCATGCTTTTAATACATTTTACACCTCACATATCCAAAAAATATTAAAAATAAGAAATAAAAAGCGTTATTTGGCAAAAGGGAACTACAATATTTTAAGATTAGAATACTTGCAGTCTATACGCCCAGACGCCAAATTTATAATACCGATTCGAGATCCTATTTCTCATATTGCTTCTCTGGTTAAACAACATAAAATATTCTGTGAAGAAGAAACTAAAAACCCAGATATTTTAGAGTACATGACACACATCGGCCACTTCGAATTTGGATTAGATTGTCGCCCTAATAATTTAAATAATACGCACCTTGTAAACGAAATTATGGAGGCTTGGAAGTCTGATAACTCTATAGAAGGGTGGGCGATTTACTGGCGAGAAACGTACAGCTATATTTTAAACCTATTGAAGCAAAATCCTTCTTTAAAGAAAAGCACGATCCTTATTTTCTATGATGAGCTATGTAGCAATTCTGAAACTACCTTGAAAAAGTTGTATAATCACTGTGAACTTGAGGTAGAAACCGCGACAATAAAAGAACAGTCAGAGACACTTAGTTTTCCTAGTTACTATAAACATAATTTTACTGAAGGTGAGCGACGCACAATTGAACGGTTTACTTCAGATATTTACGAAAATTTAAAGATTTTAGATTAATTTATTTAATGTATCTATAACGTGTTGCACTTGAGCGTCAGTGAGTCCTCCAAAAATAGGGAGAGACAGTACTGTTTCTGTACAACTTTCCGTAACAGGAAGGTCTCCTTTTTTATAACCTAGTGACTCAAAACATTCTTGTAGATGAAGCGGTACGGGGTAGTAGATAGCATTGCCTATGCCGGCTTCATTTAGTTTTTCTTGTAACTGTTCTCTGTCTTTCACTTTTAAAGTGTATTGATTATAAATAGTCTTACAGTTATTGGCGATAAATGGTTTTTGTATGCTGTCTTTGAACCCTGTTGCATATAGAGCTGCATTTTTACGTCGGAGCTCATGTTGTTCATCTAATAAAGGGAGTTTGATGCTGAGTATAGCGGCTTGGATAGCGTCTATTCTAAAGTTTCCACCGACATATTTATGGTGATAACGTTTTGTTTCTCCATGGTTTCTGAGTTGTTTTAATTTGAGAGCGAGTTCGGTGTTGTTTGTAACCATGGCTCCAGCATCTCCACAGCATCCTAAGTTTTTACTTGGGAAAAATGAAAAGCAACCGATATCTCCCATAGATCCTGCTTTATATGTATTACCGTCTTTAGATGTGTATTGAGATCCGATAGATTGAGCTGAATCTTCAATGACAGTTAAATTATGTTTCTTAGCAATATCTAAGATAGGGTCCATATCTGCCATTTGCCCAAAAAGATGAACGGGCATGATACATTTCGTTTTGTCAGTAATGGCAGCTTCGATTTTACTTGGGTCAATGTTGAAGGTGTCTGGGAGGATGTCTACGAAGACTGGCGTTGCGCCTACTCTGTATATCGCTCCTGCTGTTGCAAAGAAAGTGAATGCGGTTGTGATGACTTCGTCGCCTTGGCCAATATCTAAGCCCATGAGAGCCGCAATAAGCGCATCCGAGCCAGATGAGACGCCAATAGCATGCTTTGTGCTTGCGTACTTAGCGATGTCGGATTCTAGTTGATCTACTTTTGGACCTAAGATAAATCTTTTTTCGTCAAATATTGTAGAGAATTCTTGGATGATTTGATCTCTGATAGGTTCATATTGAAAACTTAGGTCTAATAAAGGTACGTGCATGAGGATTTCCTTTTTGATTTTGTGTTGAGGGTATTTTACTTTGACTATATACTTCTTGTTAAGAGTTTTTTTTGAGGTGATGGATGAAAATTACAGTTATTGGGACAGGCTATGTTGGATTAGTTTCAGGAACGTGTTTGTCGGATCTCGGCAATACTGTTGTTTGTGTAGATAAAAATGTAGAAAAATTGGCTATATTAAAATCAGGAAAGGTTCCGTTTTATGAACCCAGCTTGGCAGAGAAGATTGAGCGTAATTTTAAAGCCGGACGATTGAGGTTTACAGACGATTTATCAACGGCTGTGACAGACTCTAATCTTATTTTCATTGCCGTTGGCACGCCTCCTTTAGACGCCGGAGGGGCAGACTTGAGTGATGTCTTTTCTGTTGTAAATTCTGTTATTGCTATAGTTAAAGCGAGTCAAGATAAGACGAAAAAAGTTTTAGTTACTAAAAGCACAGTTCCTGTAGGTACAGGGCGTAAGATTATGGACTTAATCTCTGATGCCGGATTAGACTCGTCAGATTTGGCAGTCCTATCTAACCCTGAGTTTTTACGTGAAGGCTCCGCTGTTTATGACTTTTTTCATCCGGATAGGATTGTTATTGGCTCTGATGATGAAGAGGCTTTGGACTTAGTCAGTAACTTGTATGAGCCCTTGTATAGAAATAAGAATCCTATGATTCGTACTCAATTGGAGAGTTCGGAACTATCAAAATATGCGTCTAACGCTTTTCTCGCAACTAAGATTTCTTTTATTAATGAGATGGCAAACCTGTGCGAGCGCTTGGGTGCTGATGTGAAAGACGTGTCTAAAATCATGGGCTTAGATGGACGCATAGGCCGCTATTTTTTACATGCGGGGCCTGGATATGGAGGATCTTGTTTTCCTAAGGATACGAAAGCTCTAGTTAAGATTGCTGAAGATGTTGGTTATGATTTGAAGATTGTTAAGGCAGCAGAATCTGTTAATACGTATCAGAAGGCACGTGTCTTTGCCTTACTTAAAGACAAATGTGGCGATTTGAAGGGGAAGACCATTGGAATATTAGGGCTAGCCTTTAAACCAGACACGGATGATATCCGAGAAGCGCCTTCCTTGGTCGTCATTGCTGATTTACTTAATTCTGGAGTAAAGGTCCGTGTGTATGATCCAGAGGCTATGGGTAATGGTCGTGACATGTATGGGAGGGCCGTTACGTTTTGTGAGAGTAGTTATGATGCAGCGCAATCGGCCGATGCACTTTTATTGATGACGGAATGGAATACCTTTAAAGAATTAGATTTTGCTCGTTTAGGAGCGACTATGTCTCGGAAACTCTTGTTGGATTTTAGAAATGTGTATGAGCATGGGGATGTCGCGGGGTTTGGGTTTGAGAGTTATCATGTTGGGCGAAATAAATTTTTGGAAAAGAATTAAGTCAGGAAGGTGTTGATGTATACTCGGTGTAAGCGCATATTTGACATATTTGTGTCATTAATTCTCCTTATTGTAGCAAGTCCTCTTTTTATTCTTGCTGCGCTACTTCTTCTTTTTTCCTTGGGATGGCCATGTGTATTTACTCAAACTCGATTAGGCTGGAAGGGTGCCCCTTTTAAGGTCTATAAATTTCGAACCATGACGTCAGACTGTGATGACCAAGGCGAGTTGTTACCGGATCATCTACGATTACCTCGTATGGGTAAATTAGTGAGAAGTTTATCTTTAGATGAATTACCACAGCTGTTTAATGTTTTAAAAGGAGATATGAGCTTAGTAGGTCCGAGACCTTTATTAGTGTCGTATAAGGATTTGTATACACAAGAACAATTTAGACGGCATGATTGTAAGCCAGGGATTACGGGATGGGCGCAAGTAAATGGTCGAAATTCTATTTCTTGGGCTGAACGATTCAAATTGGATTTATATTATGTAAATCATCGTAATTTTATATTGGACATGAAAATTTTATATTTAACTGCAGAGGTTGTTTTTTTTAGAAGAGGGGTTTCTTCCGGCGACTCCGTTACAATGGAAGCTTTTAACGGTTTAAATTGATGGCTATTTTTAAATTTGATAGAATGAAAAGTACTTTTACCTGTGAGTGTGTTAATGATTAAATCTTCTTGGCCTAATTTTGATAATGATGAGAAAGCTGCTGTACAGGCTGTCCTTACTTCTGGAAAAGTGAATTATTGGACGGGTAATGAATGTAAAAAATTCGAGAAAGAATTTTCAGAATATATAGGTGTTGATTATGGGATTGCGGTTTCTAATGGAACCACCGCGATTGAATTAGCCTTATCTGCGTGTGGAGTAGGTGTTGGAGACGAGGTTATCACTACTTGTAGAACTTTTGTCGGTACAGCTATGCCGATTAGCATACGTGGAGCTGTTCCCATAATTGCGGACGTAGAAAGGGAGTCTCAAAACATTTCAGCAGCTACAATAGAGCCCTATATTACAAAAAAAACAAAAGCGGTTATTTGTGTGCATTTGGCAGGTGTTCCTTGTGATATGGACCCCATACTTGAGTTAGCTAAAAAACACAATTTGTGGATAATTGAAGATTGTGCGCAGGCACATGGCGCGTCTTATAAGGGAAGGAAAGTAGGCTCGATAGGGCATATAGGAACATTTTCTTTTTGTCAGGATAAAATTATGACTACAGGGGGAGAAGGTGGCATGTTAACAACTTCTGATAAGGACTTGTGGTCTAAAGCCTGGTCTTTTAAGGATCATGGGAAGAGTTATGGGTCTGTTTTTGATAAAGAGCATGCTCCTGGTTTTCGGTGGTTTCATGAATCTTTTGGAACCAATATGAGGATGACTGAGATGCAGGCAGCGATTGGGAGATGCCAATTTAGAAAACTGGATACATGGCTTTTAAAACGACGTCAAAATGCAGCTTGCTTAGCTCGGTTTTTATCGAGGTATGATTTTATAGATATATATACGGTTCCGTATGATAGGGAGTCTGCATACTATAAGTTTTATGCGTTTATTAACGATAGATTACCGACGGGGTTGACCCGTGAAGATGTCGCTAAGGCTTTTCGTAATAAAGGTCTGTTTTGTATCGAGGGGGCTTGCTTTAATATTACGTATGAAAAAGCGTTTGAAATATATCCGAATGAATATCGAAAAACCTTAGAAAATGCCGCTTATTTAGGTGGTCGCTCTTTAATGTTTGTGGTAGATCATACGGTGAGATATACCGATGATAGTTTAATCTTGTGTGATATTGTGGGGGAGTTTAAATAAAATGAAAAAAAAATTATGTTTGATTGGTGCTGGAGACTTTGCTACTGAGATTTATTCATGGATTCAAGTTTCGCCTGACTGGCTGTCTAAGTATGAGGTGGTAGGGTGTTATGATGATGATGACAACGCTTCACGTGCATTCCCTTACCCATTAAATCAGAGAGGAAATTTTAGCGATATTCCGAAAGAGAACGTCTCTCTAGTGATGGCTATTTCTAGTCCTAAAGCTAAGGTAGTTATTTTTAATAAATTGAAAGCAGAAGGCTATGATTTTGAAACCTTAATTCATCCTAGTGTTTTGCAAGGCTTAAATGTGAGCATAGGAGAAGGATCTGTAATATGTCCAGGTGTCATTTTATCAAATGAAGTCAATGTAGGTTCTTTAGTAACTATTAATTTGAAGGCAACTGTTGGACATCATGTGACTATTGGTATGGCTAGTACTATTAATTGTCATTGTGATATTACGGGGC
>CALLLO010000012.1 GCA_938082985.1 uncultured Candidatus Marinamargulisbacteria bacterium
GAAGAGAGTATCAAAAACTTTCGATTTAGATTGAATTTATTTCATAGTTTCTTAGAGTCAAAAAATTTAGATAATCCGCTGTTTATACGACCATGTTTGTTAGAAGCCTTTGTCTTGTTTTTGAGAAAGGATACGGCTTTAAAACAGAACACGAGGTACTCCATTTTATTGGAGGTGAGACATTTCTTGACATATCTATATGAGAATCATTGTTTGATGATGGATATGTCCTCTTATATAACGTGTCCGAAGGTGGTTAGATACAAAACACCAGAATTAACAGAAGATGATATTCAGCGATGTTTTAAGAGCTACAGTAAAAAACGAGGGCTCACAGGCTGGATTGTTTTGAGAAATAAAGTCATTTTTCGATTTAAGAAACAATATGGATTAACGGCAGAAGATATTTGTACATGTCGTGTCATTGATATTGATTTTGAAGGTAAGAGCCTACGTCTTGTTAAATTGAAGAAATTTATTGCCTTGTCTGAGGCTACGATTTTGGATATTCGATGTTATTTGCAAGCAAGGACGGGTGTTAATCCTGTGAGTGACGTGTTGTTTTTGACGGGAGAAGGGGAGAATCTAGCTCCTAAATATATAACGACGATTCTTAAGTCGGTTATGACATGACAAAGAAGATGGAAGAGTATCTTCTTTATTTGAAGGAACATAACTATGCCGTGTCTACCGTAACAGCTTTTAAGAGTTTGTTTAATGTAATGAAGGTACAAGGAGACAGCCTTAAAAAAGAAGATATCATACAATTTAAACGGTTTATTCGCTCAATGAGTATACGTACACGGTGGGTCTATATGACACGGCTGAATCGTTTTTTAATATGGTCAGAATCAGAATTGTGTCGATATATTGATATACCAATATTGCCGAAGACAATTGTTAAAGATATTCCAGAACAAAATGCGATGTTAGGAGCCTTACAGAAACCAGATGTAACAACGTTTGACGGGATACGAGATAGAACAATATTAGAAGTTTTATATGCAACAGGGTTGAGGCGGCAGGAGCTCATAAATTTGGTGTTGGATGATGTCGATATTCAGAGGCGGACAATTCGAGTATTAGAAGGGAAGTATAAGCGAGATCGTTATGTTCCTATGTCGGATAGTACAACGGAATGGTTGGCGAAATATATACAGACTGTGCGGGAAGGCTATAAGCCCATTACACCTCATGTGTTTGTTGGGAAGGTAACGCGGAGAGATATGTCAAAATCGTCTGTGAATAGAATTGTTACACGATATTGTGGGCATATTTGAGAGATTCTTCGTTTCATTTACCAAAGGATGTTATGACTGTCGTAGAAGTTAAGAAAATTTTGAGGAATCCTGATATCTACAAATAATGGGTATCGAGACCGTACGATTTTGGAGTTGATGTATGCGACTGGGTTAAGGCGCATGGAGGTGGTTAATTTGACTGTTTCTGATATTAATTTTGAGTTTAGAACTGTGAGGGTATTGAGAGGTAAGTTTCAGAAAGATCGTGTTGTGCCTATGTCTAAAATTGCGGCAAAGTATTTAAGGCATTATGTTCTGAGTGTTCGAGGCGAGTTAATGAAGATATGTAGGGGGGGAAGGACAGAATCTTTGTTTATTTCAAATGGAGGAGTGGTATTTACTCCGTCGTCTTTATATGACCAGATTATGGGGTATTTGAAAGCTGTTGGAGGTAAGAAGAAGCTTTCTTTGCATAGCTTTAGACATACGATAGCGACTCATATGATTGAATGGGGTATGCCGTTGCGGATGGTTCAGGAGTTATTGGGGCATAGTGATATTAGCTATACGATGAAGTATGTGCATATTGGGGTTCGTCATTTGGAGGTGGAGTATCGGCGGTGTCATCCTTTGGCTAGGGGATGAAACTAAGGTGGTTACATTTTATGGTGAATGGGAACTAGATAGGTTACTTAATTTAGCTTTATAATCCTCCTCATAAATATAGGAGGGGTCATATGTTACGCATGGCATCAAGAGTGCCTGTACTACGAGTACAGGCGGTAAGATTTACGCATACTAAAAATAATCAATCGTTAGGTCGATTATTAGATGAGAGGAACTTTGACGCTTTACCAAGAAGTATTCAAGATGGCCAATTCCCATTTTTGAATCGGTTCCCTGAAATACAAAAATTTACTCTGGAATTTAATTTTTTGTCGGATAGATTGGAACGCTATGAAGCTAATAAATTTGAATGTAAAACAACGGTGGAGTCAGATAGAGCAGAGTTAAAGTCAGTTTTTGGAGAGTTAAAGATAGTTTTTTCACGTTTAGATGATAGGGTTCAATTATTAGACGATTATGAACAGTTTTGTTTGATACATACACGCTTTAGAGATGAAATTGTGGATTTGAATTTTAACCCTAATAATGAAAGTCATCGTGTGAAACGACCAGAAAATGGGCCCTTAATTCGAGCAGCGTATGTTTATTTTGATGACGAATTACCTAAAAAGGTTGCAGGATTTCTAACTTTTCTATGCGGGCTTCATACGCGGCTATCACTTCTTTTAACTGGATGTCTTTGTCTTTTAATTGAGCGTCTTTGTCTTGAATAAGAGTATCCATTTCTCTGTCTTTTTCTGACAGTTTTTCACGTAAAGAATAGAGTTCTTTCTCGAGGCTTTTTGACATGCTTAATTATACCATTTTAGCCTTAAAAAAGAACGAGTTTCATACTAAAAATACAGGTAAAAATGACCTTTATTTTAGTGGTAAAATAGCTTTCTTTTTATGGCTTTAATATGGACCATCGGCATACCCGATACAAGTTCAAAAAACGCCTCTTTTGTTACTGACACGCACCGTCTTTTCTCACCGGAAAATCAAATCGTCCCTTATCGAGTCGTTTGTAGCCTAAAAAATAGCCGTTTCTATCCCACACCAATAGCTTTAGTTTATTGCTTTGTTTGTTTCTAAAGATGTACACACACTCTTTTTGGGGAGACCTGTCTTCTTCGTGAATCACTTGAATAAGTCCATTCATTTGCTTTTTAAAGTCTATCGGGTCGATATAGACTCGTATCCGTGTATACGCCAGCCACTTCATGGCTCTTGGATTAAAGTCCGTATCAGGGACTTCAGTCCACTGAGACTCTCTCGGTCGCTAAAGCTTATGCTATGGTCTCCTGAAAATGTGAGGGTGCAATAGGGGGATGTTTTATCTTTTTCAGGCTCAGGCCTCACGCTGAGATTGTGAAACTTTCCTCTTTTTTTAGTGGCCTTTTCTTGCTTCCGTAGCTGATATATCTCTATTTTAAATAGTTTCAGGCTGATGCCCCTTGCCTCACTGTAGTTTTGCTGACTTTCTCCGCTTTCCTTCCACTCTCTATATATCTTCCTCAGTTCGCTATCTCTGTATTTTTTTCTTCTCATCGCTCACCTGCTTTTTTAAGGTCCTTTTACCTTAGGTCGCTTTGAGCTTTATCGGTAGTCTGTAGTTTACTTACCGCTTACGCTCACTTCTAAGGGATGCTTACCCATTCTTCTAAATGGCTGGCCCACATGTCGTTTTCCTTTTTATCCATATTTTCACCTTCACATTACGATATCAGCTTCATTTACCTGTCGTTAGTATGGGGATAATGGAGCGCTCACACTTAACGAAGCACGTCTTAAACAACAAACAGAAAAAATAAAGCATCTGGAATCAACGTTGTCTGTCATGACAAATGTTTAAACGTATATTTTAAGAAAAAGTGCCCGTTTTATCTTGATGTTTGGAGACATGATGTTTGATTCCCCAGTGAAAATCAACTCTTTCATCAGCGTGCACTTCGTATTTATTAAGATGAGATAGGGTTCCATCAGCGGATGCCTGTATATCGGCGTGTTTAGAGTGTTCGGTTAAGCCGATATGCACCTGACTTTTATCTAGTGTGCCGGTTGCCTCTATATCGACAGTTAATTGAATGTCTTCATGATGGCGAATATGTCCACCCAATAGATTTTTAGCTTTTAGATCTACTCGTCCAGATCCTTTAATTTCCCCATCTATTTTCACGTCACTGTTATAGGGTTTATGCTCATCAAGTTTAATTTTTGCATGTAAATCTCCATTTACTGATATCTGACTTTTAACATGATGATCATCATCGTAGATAACCTTGCCATTAACATGCATATCAACATCTAGCTCTACCTTTCCTGAAAAAAAATCCCGATGGACATCCCATTTTTCAACAGTAGTTGTTGCGCTTACTCTAAAAGCATCTCCCGAATTATCTAGTTGCTGATTATCTAAACTGTCATGTGTCATAGCTTTCAATGCGTCATTTTCTGCGCACACTGCTCCTCCTGCTGCTCCACCAAGGACTGCACCTGTTTTAAATCCTTCTTTTAAACCTGTCATTGCTGCATCCCCAAAATTTTGAAAACAGCTTTCCCCACTTTTTATATTTGAGACAACGCGTGCGGAACCCTCAGTTATAGCGCCACCAATAGCGCCTCCTCCTCCCCCAAATAGGGCCCCAGCGGCAAGCTCAGATAAGTACTCTTCTGTATGGGACAAACCTTGAGTAAGATTAGAGACTTCATTTAGCATTGGTCCAGCAACTCCTCCAGAAAGGGCTCCAACTGTACCACCTTTTAGAGCGCCTTGTGCTGCGCTTTTTATAACTTCGAGTCCCCCATCTCCTTTTTGATATCGTTTCATTCCTTCACTATAAGCACTCTTCATGCCATTAGCAACTGCGCTTGTACCCGCTGTTGATACTAGTCCAGAATTATGTATGGGTGCTATGAGTGGCGTAACTACATGAGAAATCCCCATCACGCTACCCACGGCACCTCCTTTCAAACATTCTCTGGCTAATTCTGTGCTATCAAATTTTTTAGTGGTGGCGGTATAGATGGCACCTTTAATCACACCGCTTGATAGACCTGAATGTGCGGCTGTGCCAAGGACTGCTTTTATGCCAACCACTTTTGCTGTGCTGCAGAATAAAAAATGAGCAGCAATCAGAGGTCCGCCATAAAAATAGGCAGCTCCAAAGGCCGCAGCCCCCAGAACTCTACCTACTTGATAATAACCTGAAGATTGTCCTTGAGAAGGAGGAGGTGGTTGAGGAGGAGGGGGTGTACTAGAATTAGGCTGTTGCATATTAGAGGGTTGTGGATCAAGGGCTTGATGGGTGTTTCCATTAAAACTATTTGGTTGAGGGACTGGAGGACTGATGGGTGGAGGTGTGTTAAGTCTATTTTTTGAGGGTTTGGAGACTTGTAATGGCGTTTGAATAGGGATGTTAATCTGGTTTAATATAGATTTTGCATGCTTTTTACCAGCAGTTGTACCTGTTTCTGAATAAGCGCGTAAACAGGTAATTAGATTTGGTGTCTGTGCCATTTTAGGTTTATTCGTGGAATGACGAGCCATGAACATTAATGTGCCAGAGGCATTTTCTTTAGCTTTTGAAGTGGAGTTAAGATCAGAAATAAGCTCTATTAGTCCATTTTGAACAGATTCAGTCTCCCACATGGGCCCCTTATTTTCATCATGAAAGGCTAATGTCTTTAATGCGCCGGTGGCATTTTCTTTAGCTTTTGGAGTAGCCTTAGTGTCAGAAAGAAGTTCCGCAAGGCTGTTTCCCACCGTTTTATTTTTCCACATAGGAGTCTTATTATCATTATGAAAGGCTAATGTCATTAATGCGCCAGCGGCGTTTTCTTGAGCCTGTGGCGTAGCTGTAGGGTCAGAGAGAAACGCCGTAAGTCCATTTTGAATAGCTTCAATTTGCCACATTATAATTTTATTAGTGTCATCACGAGCTAATACCCTTAATGCGTTAATTGAGTTTTCTTTTTGATTTGGAGTTTTGGATACATCTGTCATACAACGAGTGATAGCCGCTATATCGGGTATTATGGAACCTCTGTATGTTCTTTCAAGTTGACTATATACCACTCTTTGGTTAGGAATTCGACCAGATACATTTTGCGTTTTTTGGTATTGGGGTAGGCATACTTGTATATTGAAATGTGTAGATGTAGAGTTCATGTAAAACTCCTTTTCAAATTTAGTAGGATAAATATATCAATTAATAGATATATTTAAAAGCACTAGTGTCCGGTAAAAATAAAATATCAGTATAAAACAGACATAAAAAAACACGTCGTAGCCGTGCATTTAAAAGATAACATAGGCTACTCCTCATAAACGTCGAAATCCAGGGGGAATAGCTTATGGCTAAATTTAGCACAGTTTTAAATCAATTATTACAATTTTTGCCCCAACAGAAATTTGAAAGGTCTATAAAACAGTTCAAATCTTTCTGTTTTTCATTAAAAGTCTCCTTCAAAAGGTGTGTTTTCGATGCCCCTAAAAGCCCTTAGGCTTAAGGGCTTTTAGGGGGGTGGTCTTGTGTCTATTGAGACTCTCTTATTTTACGTCATTTCTTAACAGGGGGGCAGTCTATTACTAAAGTCTTGAAATCCTGGTAAAAACTACTTTTTAATTTTGAACTTCATTTACGACTACGTATTACTGAATAGACTTATACCGGGATTTGTAACGTCCCACCTGGAAAGCTCTGTGGTCGTGTTATTGGTCGTGTTCTTGGCCGTGTCGTTGCGTGTAGTCATTGGGTGGGTCTTTTGGACTTCATTTTGATTGCGTCTTGCGACTGGGGCTATGTTTCTTTGTCTTGGGGGTGTTGTTATATTCATA
>CALLLO010000013.1 GCA_938082985.1 uncultured Candidatus Marinamargulisbacteria bacterium
GTCTAATGTTTTCAAGAACTGCTTTATTTTTTTCATCTTAATAAGATTACTGACTTAACCACTATATGTAAACACATGTAAAAGACATGCTTTTATTGTTATTGGCGATTATAGAACTTACTTGATACACTACCTTCATGACTAAACATAAAGGCATTATTGCACCCTCTATATTATCTGCTAATTTTGCTCGATTAGGTAAAGAAGTAGACGATGTTGTTGCAGCCGGCGCTGATTTTATCCATTTTGATGTTATGGACAACCATTATGTACCAAATTTATCGTTTGGCCCCTTGGTTTGTGATGCATTACGTAAACATGGTGTAAGAGCTCCTATTGATGTTCATCTTATGGTAAAACCGGTAGATGGTTTAATTGAACCTTTTGCAAAAGCAGGCGCCACCTACATTACCTTTCATCCTGAAGCTAGTGAACACATAGATCGCACACTTCAACTGATAAAATCTTTAGGCTGTAAGGCTGGATTAGTGTTTAACCCGGGAACTCCTCTCCATTATTTGGATCATGTTTTGGATAAATGTGACATGATATTACTTATGTCTGTTAACCCAGGATTTGGGGGGCAATCCTTTATCCCTTCTATTTTAGATAAAATTAGAGACGTTAGAGCTATTATAGATGCGTCTGGGTTTGATATTCGATTGGAGATTGATGGTGGGGTTAATCTTGAAAATATCGCTGAAATTTCTGAAGCGGGTGTCGATACTTTTGTCATGGGGTCTGCTATATTTGGTGCAGCAGAACCCTATTCAGATACAATTTCAAAGGCCCTCTCAAAACTTTCATGACCTACCAGTTGGTAGTGGAGCGGAGTAAAAGACGTAGGCGATCCTTATCTTTAGAAGTTTTGGCTGATAACACTGTAAAAGTTGTGGCGCCTGCTTTTGCAACACAAGGCGACATCGACCATCTCTTAAGTTCTAAAGACTCTTGGATAAAAAAAAGACTGCATTATAATCATTCAAACAAAGACTATATGGAGCCGAAACATTATGTAGATGGTGATATTTTTTTTTACTTGGGGTCTAAATACACTCTCAAAGTTACGCCTTCTGATTTAGATGCTGTAAGCTTTGATGGCCATTTTTTATGCGTAGCGTCTCAAGATCCAAAAAAAACTATACAAGCTTGGTATAAAGAAAGAGCTCTAGATATCCTTGTTGATCGCACACATATATACGCTAAGCTTATGAAGCTTTCATATAACACTATTCGTATTAAACGATTAAAATCTCGATGGGGAAGCTGCTCAACTAAATGCAACATTAATTACAATTGGATGCTTATCATGGCCCCTATCCCTGTAATGGACTATGTGGTCGTACATGAGCTTTCTCATTTAGTACACATGGACCATTCTAGTCGATTTTGGACCCTTGTCGCCAGTATCATCCCAGAATACAAAGAAAGTACAAAATGGCTAAAGGAACATACGTCCTGTCTTTTGTCTTTCTATTAGCCTAACAGCGTACCTGCAAAAGCTCATTCCAATTACTTGTATATTCAGATGAAGGCTTAGCGCACTTAGATTCCCAAGGCTTTTTTTTGTTTTTCAAACGAGAAAAACTTACTGTATTTCGTCCCCATTTCATATTAATATTATCGAGGCTTTTCATCAGTGCTTTTTCTTTTTCTTCTTTTTCTATATCACGTATAAATAAATTATATTGAAAGGAATCTTCACGAGAGAAGTTAACTAACATAATCCCTGATTTTATATACGTAGTATTTTCCTCGACTATACCTTCTAAGGCTTTTAAAGCAAACGCAAGAAGAACTCTGGTAGACGATGTTGCTTGCGGTAGCGTTATAGAAACACTCTCTTTTTTATACTCTGATTTAAACCGATTGGTCTTAATGAACACAGTTAAGCCAGAGGCTACAGACCCCTGTTGTCGAAGTTTAGAGGCTCCGACCGTTATGTTTGCAGTAATCCCTCCTTTAAGTTCTTCTATATTCCGTATTGGGGTTCCAAAACTTCGAGAACTTAAAATACTTTTATTTGGTTTTAGATAGGTATCTAACTTAATACAAGGAATTCCTTGAAGTTCTAACTGTGTTTGTAGTCCGGGTAAATGCATACTGTGTTTTACACATTTTTCTGGCGCATACTTTAATTGAAAAGCGGTATGTATACCCCGCCCATTCAAAAAAGCACTGCTCTTTCTACCCACACCCCAAATATCCCTAACCTCAATGGTTTTAAGGATATCGTCACTATCATAATCAGCGAGATCACACACGCCTTGCTGCGTCCTTTTAGCGACATGATTGGCTAGCTTAGATAATGTTTTAGTCGCAGCAAAGCCGACACTTACAGGAACCCCGGTGCATCTCAATATATAGTGACGGATATAATGTCCAAAGTCGTGATAGCTGTCATATCCAGTAGGCACGGATGTATATGTCAAAAAGCATTCATCAATCGAATACACCTCCATGTCTGGCGTAAATTCCGAGAGTAAGCTCATAATACGCTTGGACATATCCATATATAATTTAAAATTCCCAGAAAACAAATGTATATCATGTTTTCGAATAGACTCTTTCCACTTAAACACAGGGGCTCCCATAGGAATCCCTAAGGCTTTCACTTCATTTGATCTAGCAACAAAACAGCCATCATTATTGGATAAAACAGCAACCGGTTTATCTTCAAGCTCAGGCCTAAATACTCTTTCGCAGGATACGAAAAAGTTATTACAATCGATTAAAACATACATATCTATTGCGGCTTATGGATTGTGTAAGTAACGACACCCCAAACCATCATGTCTAGATCTTTCACCTGAATAGGTGGGTACTTACTATTTTCGGAAATGAGATAAACCTCACCTTTATGCAGCTTTAATCGCTTCACCATAAATTCGTTGTCCACCATGGCTATCACAATCGTGTTGTTATTCGCGGATAAGGATCTATCAACAATAAGTGTGTCTCCAGGAAAAATACCGGCGCCTATCATAGAATCTCCACTAACTTTTACAAAATAAGTTGCGGCAGGTTTTTTAACCAGATAGTCGTTTAAATCCAAACGTTGATCAAAATGATCATCAGCAGGAGACGGAAACCCAGCCTGCACTTTTGAGCTTAAAAAAGGACGTTTTAATCGTATTCTAGCCTCTATTTTTTCGGCTTTTTTAAACAATTCTACATGTGGCATAGAACTACTATATCACTCGGGGTTCAGGGGATATCAAATGCATATTTTTTCATATCTTAAACAATCATAGTGATCGAGTTGGGGTTTTACTCTAGTTCATATACAATAAGGGCATTATGATTAAACGAATTTACGAAAAAATTAAACACTCTACTGTTTATGATATTGCGATCAAAACACCCCTTGATAGGCTTCCTGAATTATCTACTCGCCTCAATAACAGTATCTATCTTAAACGAGAAGACCTTCAACCTGTTCGTTCATTCAAAATTCGTGGCGCCTACAACAAGATCAGTCAACTGAGTGTAGAGGATAAAGAAAAAGGGATCTTGGCTGCATCTGCAGGAAATCACGCACAAGGGGTGGCCCTATCAGCTCAAAAGCTAGGGTTAAAAGCCACGATTGTTATGCCAGCAACCACACCGGATATCAAAGTATCATCCGTACATCGTTATGGCGCTACGGTTATCCTCTTTGGAGATACATTTGATGAGGCATATGCGCACTCTCAAGAACTTATGTTAAAAACAGGGGCTACATTTATTCATCCCTATGACGATGAAGATGTCATGGCGGGTCAAGGCAGTGTGGGACTAGAATTGTTAGAGCAACTCCCGAAAATGGACATGCTTTTCGTCCCTGTTGGTGGAGGGGGGTTACTTGGTGGCATCCTTGCTTATATTAAAACTGAGCGACCTGAAATTAAAATTATTGCCGTAGAGTCGGAAGAATCTGCTTGTTTGTATGAAGCTTTGAAAGCTAAAAAAATTGTAAGCTTGGATAGGATAGGGATTTTCGCTGACGGGGTTGCTGTAAGACAAATAGGTACCCGTCCATTTAATGTTGTTAAAGATCTTATAGACGATGTCATTACTGTTACTACAGATCAAATTTGTGCGAGTATTAAAGATATTTATGATAATTGCCGAGCTATCTCAGAACCAGCGGGAGCCTTGTCTTTAGCCGGTATGAAAACCTACATAAATAAACATCAGATATCAGGAGCCTCCTTGGTAGCGATTAATTGTGGAGCGAATATGGATTTTGACCGTTTGAGACATATCTCCGAGCGTGCTGAAATTGGAGAAGCTCGTGAAGCTATTTTTTCTGTTTGTATCCCTGAGAAACCGGGTAGTTTTAAAGGCTTTTGTGAAGTAATTGGGGCACGCTCTGTAACGGAATTTAATTATCGCTATGCAGACAATGCAAAAGCATATGTTTTTGTTGGAATCTCCGTTACGCCTGGAGATCAAGACACACAGAAAGTCTTGGGAGATTTACATAAAGCAGGATACACGGACACGTATGATCTTACGCATAATGAAGTTGCAAAGTTACATATTAGACATATGGTAGGAGGTAAAGCTTCAGGGGCCGAGCATGAGCGTCTTTATCGCTTTCAATTTCCAGAACGACCAGGCGCTCTCATGAAATTTTTAGTTACATTGGGAGGGAAATGGAATATCAGTTTATTTCATTATCGTAATCATGGATCTGACTATGGGCGTGTCTTAGTTGGTATTCAGGTTCCTGAAACAGACACTGTGAATTTTCAAGTATTTTTAGATGCCTTAGGCTATTGGTATCAAGATGAAAGTAAAAATGCTGCTTATGGACAGTTTCTTTAACCTTTGCTACGGTTAGTGACTACAATAAAAGGGGTAAGATTATGATTTCTGAAACATTAAAAAAAATAAACGCTTTAATTTCTACAGCTAAAAACCTAACTGACATTCAAAAGCAGGAATTAGAAAACCTACTTTCTCAATTAAAAAAAGAGCTTAACCTTATTCCAGACACACAATCTGAATCAGCACAATCTATTGCTAGCTTTGCAGAAGTTGCAACACGAGAAGCTTTACGCTCAACAGCGCAAAAAGATCTACTAAACCTTTCTCAAGATGGTTTAGATAAATCTGTACGTGAATTTGCGACAAGCCACCCTAACTTAATCGCTATCGTAAAAACTTTAACAAGAACTCTATCTAATCTAGGAGTCTAATAAGGATTCTCTGCTTTTCTTTTTTTGAATGATCATAACCTGGAGTTTCTTCTTTTCTGGCTTAAAAATTGTGTTTGTTCAATAGTGGTATGGGCGAAATCTTCGCCAAGAAATCGAAATCGTAGTTATTGGCGTAAATTTTCTTGGGGCCTTCCAATCTTTCCAGTGCTCATAGAGCCTGTTTTTGGATTGTCTGAGTTCTTGAAAAAGCACAAAGAAATTGTGTATTCTTTAGCTGAACCTCCTAGAAAAAAAATGCTTCATCAACTATCTTTTTATTAAGTTAGCGCTTGCGGAGCAAGGATAAGGGGGGCTTACCATAAGGCTAGTAACGAGAAGCTCTGTTATTTTTACTAATAACTTGTAATTGAGCGCCAATTGAAAAAAGATCTTTTAATCCTAATCCAACATTAACGCTTTTGAGCTTTTCGGTAACTAAAGATTCTAGAAATGTGTGACTCACTGATAATTCTTTTGTTGCAGAAAGATAGAGATCTGAACGTATTTGCTTTTCTTTTTCTTTAGCATCATGCTCCTACTTCAACTTAATTCGTGTAATTCCCCCGGTTAAGTCAACGAGAAATAAGAGAGTAATTTCTATGTTTAAGAACCTACTTATGTTGTTTTCTATCAACAAAATGCGGCATAGCTTGTGCGGGTATTTTGTAGTCTAGAGATTGGTGAGGGAAATCGGTATTCTAATCGATTACCCACTGTTCAAAATTTAGTTTGAATTGAAAGGGAATGGCACAATCATGAGTCCAAACAAGATCTTCTTTTAGGGGGTGGTCGTGTATCTATTGAGACTCTCTTATTTTACGCTACTTCTTAAATGGGGGCAGTATAGTCTTTTTGATCGACTGACAAATAAAAGGATTTTAATTAGTTCTAAGTATAATTAATATTTTTAGGATTATGCGTAGCATGCTTTAATTTTACTTAGGGACGATTTCTGTGCTTTTATTTACGGGACTCGCTGGCCATAGCATCATAAAAAAGCATCTCTAATTATTTTAAAAAGTGGCGTCCATACTTTTATTTCTGATAGGTCTTCTAAGTCTAATATACATAGATTTTAAGTTAGTCATACATAACACTTATTTTTTTAAAGTGAATCTACACTTGAAAAGACGCTCACTCTACTGTAATATTTCCAGACGTTATTTACGGCCCTATCGTCTAGTGGTTAGGACGCCAGGTTTTCATCCTGGAAACCGGAGTTCGATTCTCCGTAGGGCTACCACATTTATAATTCTATAATTAAACTTGCCATTTCATAAGTATCACTTTAAATAAAGCTTCCTTTATAATCGAAGTATCCATTTTGGATTCGCCTTTTCTTCTTTCAGTAAATATTATAGGAACTTCCCTTATATTAAATTTCTTTTTCCATGCAAAATACTTTATTAAAACCTGAAAAGAGTACCCATTTGGAATCGAAAGCTTGGCCTTTACAAATTCCTCGATAACAACACGTTTATATCCATTAAAACCCCCTGTTACATCTAAAACAGGAAGTTTAAGTATAAATCTGGTATATATAGACGCACAATAAGACAACAACAATCTTTTCATGGGCCAATTTAAAATTCTTATTCCATTTATATAACGAGAGCCTATAACAAGATCTGTATCACTTTTGTCTAATTCTTCTAATAGGACTATCAAATCAGCAGGGTTATGAGAAAGATCGCAATCCATAGAAAAAATAGATGTATAGCTACGTTCTAACGCCCATTCAAAACCTTCAAAATAAGCTGTTCCTAAAAATTTTTTACTACTTCGAGACAATAAAAAAACTTGATTTCTGTATTTATCTATTAAATTTTTAATAAGGCATTTCGTGTTGTCTTGAGAATTATCATCTACGAAAAGAATGTGATTTTTTTTTCAAGGATTAATATTTGATCCGAAATATTTATAATGTTAAAGTCTTCATTATATGTTGGAATAATAATTAAGTGCGAGTTCAGCGAGTTCAAC
>CALLLO010000014.1 GCA_938082985.1 uncultured Candidatus Marinamargulisbacteria bacterium
GTAAACGGACTTATAATCGTATCTTGTCCAATCTTTACAGTAGAATCTATAAACGTTGTTTTGGGATCTAAAATAGTAACCCCTTCTTCCATAAAATGGATATTGTTTTCCATGTAAAGAACAGCATTACTCTTGGCTAAATCAAGGCGGGTATTAATCCCAATGGCCTGATCTGAGTCTTCTAGGAGATATCCGGAGACGACTCTTCCTTTGTCTTTTAAAATATGAATAATGTCTGTTAAATAGTATTCCCCTTGCTTGTTATTAGTCCCTAATTGGTTTAAATACAAAAAAAGTTCATCTGCTCGAAAGGCATAAACGCCTGTGTTAATTTCCTTTATTTTCAACTCTTTTTCAGTGCAATCTTTAGATTCTTTAATCCCGGTCACAGAGCCCATTTTCCCTCTTAGAATACGTCCATACTTGGCTGGGGCCTCCATTTTTGTAGTTAAGACTGTCACTGAAGCGTTGGATTCATGATGGCTATCTACCAGTTTTTTTAGGGTCTCTGTTTTAATTAAAGGACAATCCCCTGCAAGAACTATAACAGTGCTACCATCATCTTCTTTAAAATGCGGGCTTACCTGCATAACAGCATGCCCCGTACCTAACTGCTCTTCTTGAACAACATACTGAACCTTTTTATTCGTCACATTTTCTTTAACCGATTCAGCCTGGTGTCCAACGACTGTAAAGATATCTGTCACACCTAAAGAGTTAACCGCATCAATAACATATTGGACGATGGGCTTCCCAGCTACTTCGTGAACAACCTTTAGAAGCTCCGACTTCATGCGTGTCCCTTTTCCTGCGGCTAAGATAATAGCTTTAACTGACATGGCGACTCCTTAACTGATTTTGCATGCTATGATAGTATCATTTCGTATCATTAAATTCAAAATAGTAAGGGAGATTTCTATGAATATTATCATTAAAGCAAAGCATGTGTCTGTTACAACGGCACTCAAAGAGTATGCCGAAGAAAAACTATCTAAACTGGATAAATTCTTTGACCACATCCAAGAAATTGTCATAGATCTTGATGTTCAAGCCGCCTCTAAACCAACTGAGCAACATACAGCCTCTGCTACTATTCATGCGTCTGGCACGCGTATTCATGCTGAAGACACCTCCAAGTCTATGTATGCTAGTATCGATGGCCTTTTAGATAAACTAGAAGTACAACTCAAAAAACATAAAGAGAAAGTGAGAGATCATCACAGATCAGATAAAGACATTGAAAGCACGCGACAGGTCACGACGAATAAAACATCCAAAGAAAGATTTATCCCTAAACCAATGGAGATCGAAGAAGCTGGACGTATTTGTTCTGAAGAACACCTCAACTTTTTAGTCTTTAGAAACATAGAAAACGAGCGTGTCTGTGTTATTCACCCTGTGAAACCTGGTGAGTTTGAGCTTATAGAAACATAAGCCACTGACCCAATCTTAAATATGCACGACTGTTTATGGGGGAGGTCCCTCCTCTCACATAGGCAATTACTTTTAGCTTATAATTTTACTGATAACACCATTAATAATTTTAGAAATATCGTCGATGACGGCTTGTACGGCAGCGTAAGATCTATTTATAAGATTCATATCTAGAGCGACCTTAGCCACATCGACGTTGGAGGATTCTAGTGACTCAGATACAATCTCTCCATAATTATTTCCCCCATTGCCGATAGAACTCCCAGATGAGTTTGCCTCTAGGCGATCTCCTGTAGCGTCTGTAGCTTTGTAGGCACTACCGCTAGATAAAACAAGCCCTTGTTTGTTTTGGAAGGTGGTAATAGCGAGCGCATACATCGGCGTTGCTGTAGTTGTCCCATCCTCTTGATTTAAAGCATAATTATCTACCAACACACCCCCATCCTGAAACCCAATGTCTGTCGACCCCCCTGTCTCAATAGCCACTAAATCGTCACTCACTCTGTTTCCCGAGCTATCTAGTTTGTATCCAAATACTTTTCTACCATAGGCATCCACCAAAAACTCGTTATTTGAATCTGCTTGAAATCGTCCTGCTCGTGTATATAGTTGTCTGTCGTCTGCTTCATACTCAGTAGGGGACGCTGATACCATATATAATCCTTCCCCTACTATAGCCGTGTCTAAAGCTGTTCCTATTGATAAGTTTCCTTGATTAAAGTCTGTTGAGGTAGAGCCTAGAGTCATGGACGCTCCAAAATGGATGGGATTGGTCGTCTCTGTTCCTGAACTAAGCGCTTCGGAATAGACGGTGGTGAATGAGGCGAAAACGTATTTATAGCCTGGGGTATTAAAATTATTAGCGTTTGAAATGGCGATTCTAAGCGCGGATTCTAAGCCTAATAGTGAGTTTTTCGAATTTATATATAAATCAAACATGTTTGTGTCCTTTATGCCGCTTCTACGATATTAACATCTGATAAGAAATCTAAATCTTGCATTAACTTGGGCTTTATATTTTCGTTAATGCCAGACTCCCTTTTTAAACGATCCAATATTTTTAAATAATTCTTTTTCTTAGCCTTTAACCCACCGTTTTTAGGATCATTTTGCAAGAACATTTCAAGACGAATATAATCTTCTTTAATAATAG
>CALLLO010000015.1 GCA_938082985.1 uncultured Candidatus Marinamargulisbacteria bacterium
GTGTCTCTACGGTCCTTAAAAAATATAATTCAATTATTAAGTGCATAGCGGTAGAACCTAAAGATTCTTCAGTTTTGTCAGGTGGAGAGCCTGGTCCTCATATGATTCAAGGGATTGGAGCTGGTTTTATTCCTAAAAACTACGATAAATCAGTTGTTGATGAGGTATTAACTGTAGAAAACGAAGAGGCTATAAGTATGGCAAGACGTTTGGCAAAAGAAGAGGGTTTGTTTGTAGGGATATCGGCGGGTGCAAATGTAGCTGCAGCAGTAGGGCTTGCTAAGAGACCTGAGAATAGAGGTAAAAAAATCGTAACGATCCTGTGTGATACAGGTGAGCGTTATTTAAGTACAGTATTGTTTTAAGGAGATAGATATGAAATTAACAATTAACGGTGAAGAAAAAATAATTGAGAAAGACACATTAACAATAAGTACATTGTTGTTAGCGGAGTCTGTAAAAATGCCCGAGATGGTGTCCGTTGAGCTTAATGGTGAGATGGTGGAAAGAGATGTTTTTGATACTCAAGAAGTGAAAGAAGGCGATGCTTTAGAGTTTTTATACTTTATGGGTGGTGGGCAGTAGTCTAGTGGCTAAAGATAAAAAAAACTGGAAACTAGCGACTCGCTTAGTTCATGGTTATGATGGTGACCCTGAAACGGGTGCTACGGCCCCTCCAATTTATCAGACCACAGCTTTTGCTCATGAGACAGCAAAAGAGATTTCAGATATTTTTAATAATCGAGAATTTGGATATGCTTACTCACGTGTAGCTAACCCGAGTATTGTTGCTTTAGAGGCCCATATTACGAGCGTTGAAGAAGCTAGAGCTTCAGTAGGCGTTTCTACGGGTATGGGTGCAACGTCCATCGCGATCCAAGCCTTGGTAAGGCCTGGCGATCACATTGTTACGGGTAACAGTTTATTTGGTGGTACGTATTATCTTTTTCAGGAGTTGATTGAGAATAATGGTATTACAGTCAGTTTTGTAGAAGCGACAGATGTGGCTGCCTATGAAGCGGCTATTACGACAGATACAAAAGCTATTTTCTGTGAAACTATAGGGAATCCAAAGCTTGATGTTCCAGATATTGCAGCTATCTCACAAATCGCTCAGGCACATAATGTTCCCTTTATTGTGGATAGTACGACAGCAACGAAATATTTAATCGATCTAAAAGGCTTAGGCGTATCGGTGTCTGTTCAATCCGCCACTAAATGGCTAGGCGGGCAGGGAACGACTATTGCAGGACTCATCGTCGATCTTGGTAATTATAAATGGACAGAATCTAAGTCTCCGTCTGTTCTTGAAATGTCTAAAAAGATGGGCGACTTTGCCTTTATAGCGAGATGTAAAAAACTGAGAAGTAACTTAGGTGTAGCTTTAGCTCCGATGAGTGCGTTTATGATCCAATCTGGTATGGAGACTTTGTGTCTACGTTTCGAAAAACAATGTCACAATGCTTTAAAAGTTGCAGAATTTTTAGACGCTCATCCAAAAGTGATTAAAGTGAGTTACCCCGGGCTAAAGACAGACCCCTTTCATGATGTAGCTAAGCGTCAATTTACGAATGGTGTATTCGGTGGTTTGTTAACGTTTCAACTCGCGGATAAAGCGGCTTGTTTTTCTTGTATAGATAAATTAAATATCGTAAAAAACTTGGCTAATCTTGGTGATAATAAGTCTTTGGCTATTCATCCTGAATCTACGATTTATAGAGATATTTCAAAAGAAGAGAAAGACGCTGCGGGTTCTCTGCAAAATCTGATTCGTTTTTCGGCCGGGCTGGAGTCTGCGGAAGATATTATTTTGGATTTGGAGCAGGCTTTAAGCTAGTTGTCTGGACCTTCGAGAGCCTCAGAGACCTTGGTGTTTTTCAGGGATCGGGTAGTTTTTTTAGAGAAAGTAGCCTCCGTAGGTGAATGTATAGGTGGCTGAGTACTTCGAAGCCAAATCTTGACTAAACCACTAGACATTGTGTAGATTATATCTCTAGGACTAACCAAAGCTCTTAAAAAAGGGTAAGATGTGGCCTTCATATATAGTCAGGAGTTTGAGATGAATTTAACTGAAGAACAAATTGAAAGATATAGTCGCCATATTTTATTGCAAGATATCGGTGGGCCAGGCCAAGAAAAAATATTAAATGCTAAAGTACTTATTATTGGAGCTGGGGGCCTTGGGGCGCCTATAGCTTTGTATTTAGCTGCCGCGGGCGTTGGGCATATTGGGATTATCGACGGGGATGTTGTGGATCTGTCTAACCTTCAAAGACAGGTGATTCATTTCACCCCAGACCTGGGTAAAGCGAAAGTGGAGTCTGCTAAAGAAAAAATGCAGGCGATTAATCCAGACGTTAAGGTAACCACCTATAAAGACCTTATTATGGCGTCAAACGCTAGAGATATGATTAAAGACTATGACTTTATAGTAGATGGAACCGACAACTTTGCAACTAAGTTTTTAATTAACGATGCCTGTGTGTTAGAAGGTAAACCTTACTCTCATGGGGGGATCCTCCGCTTTGATGGTCAAACCTTCACACACATACCCGGAGAAGGGTGCTATAGATGTATCTTCGATGGTCCTCCTCCGAAAGACCTTATTCCTACATGTTCTCAGGCGGGTGTCTTAGGCGCTATCGCAGGTATTTTAGGAACTATCCAAGCGGCTGAAGTTCTGAAATTTATTACAGGTGCTGGCGACTTGCTAACGAACCGTCTCATGATTTTTGATGCTAAGAAAATGAAATTTAGAGAAGCGAAATTTAAAAAGAGAGATAATTGCCCTGTATGTGGTGTGAATCCTACCGTTACTGAACTCGAAGATATCGAGCAAGCAGCGTGTGATCTTAAGGACGCATAATGGAGAGATATTCGTTTAGTATTTCTAAAGAGATTGCAGAAGAGCTTGAGACACATGCTAAAGCGGGTTTACCTAATGAAACGTGTGGGTATTTAGGTGGTAAGGATGATGTTGTGACGACTTTTTATCCCATGGTGAACGTAGATGCTAGCCCGGAGCATTTCTCTTTTGATCCTGAAGAGCAATTTGCAGTGGTTAAAGAAGCACGGAGTAAAAAAGAAGACTTAATAGGCGTATATCACAGTCATCCTGAAACGCCGGCACGATTGTCTGAAGAGGATATAAACTTGTTTAACGACCCTAATCCTACTTATATCATCGTGTCACTTAAAGACGAGGAGCCTTCGATGAATGGTTTTAAGGTTTTTAAGCCGAGCAATGATGAGATACAGATAGTGAAAGTAGAATTAAAGAGAGAGAATTAAGGAGACTATTATGAAGTTTTATGAATCAGCCCCCACATTAGAAGCAGAACAGGATTTATTTGAAATCGATATTAAAGAATTTGTAGCGGGAAATATTGATCCTACAAAGTTTAAAGCTATTCGTGTCGCTCACGGTGTATATGAACAACGTCAAGAAGAAACGTATATGTTACGTATTCGTTGTGCCGCTGGCGGGATTACGCCTGAGCAGTTAAGAAAGGTTGCTGAACTTGGTGCTAAGTATGGGTCTGGAGAAGTTCATTTTACGACTCGACAAGAAGTTCAGATTCATAACTTGCTTATCGACGGTGTTATGCCTGCAATTCGTGGATTAAACGACGTAAGTCTTAGTTCTAAAGGTGGTGGCGGAAACACAATCCGAAATATTTTGACCTCACCTACGTCTGGGATTGAAGAAAACGAAGTTTTTGACGTGGATCCTTATGCGGTTGCCTTAACAACACGATTGATTAACGAAGATGATTCATGGAACTTGCCTAGAAAATTTAAAATCGCGATGTCTAACGGACCCAGCGATACTGCTTTTACTCAAGCGACTTGCCTGGGTTATGTAGCTAAGATACAAGACGGTGAAAAGGGTTTTGCTGTGTATTGTGCTGGAGGCATGGGTGCTAGACCTATGGTAGGCAACTTGTTGTTTGACTTCATTCCAGCGTCTCGTGCTTATCACGTAGCAAGAGCGTTAAAAACGATGTTTGATAAACATGGAAACCGTCGAAGTAAAAACTCTAACAGAATTAAATTTTTGTGGCGCAAGCTTAAACGTGAAGAGTTTGTTGGCTATTTCGAAGAAGAATATAACAAGATTAAAGCTGATGACAGCTTAGATCTTGTGTTACCTGATATGCCTAACCAAGCGAATACGTCTATTAAGCTCGTATCTGAATCTGGTTCAGGTAATGATTATGATGTGTGGAAAAAACGCTATGTTATTGCTCAAAAGCAAGCCGGGTTATATTCCATTAAACTACCTTTACGATTAGGTGACTTACTTGAAAAAGACGCACAGGTTTTGTGTGACTTCTTACAGGAGATTGGTGAGAATACGATCAGATGTGATAGAGCTCAGAACATGCGTTTAAGAAATATTCCCGAAGCGTATTTAGGGAATGCTTATAAGGTGATTATGGGTTTGGAAGACACATTAGTGACGTATGCTCCTTTTGTAGGAAACATGATTAACTGTACGGGTGCTCAAACATGTAAACTTGGGATCTGCCTACCAAGAGGTCTAACTCAAGCATTGAGAGAGCGTTTCGATAACTCTACCTTAAATCTAGATCGTTTAGACGATTTTAGATTGAATATGTCTGGATGTCCGAATACCTGTGGGATGCATCATATTGCTCACTTAGGATTCTTCGGTAAGATAGGTCGAAAAGATGGTGATATGTATCCCGCTTACAATATTCTTGTAGGCGCTAGAGTAGGGGAAGAAGCCTCAGACAATGTCACACAATATGGTGAGAAGATCGGCGAGATCCCGTCTCACTATGTACCTGACTTTGTTCATGACTTTTTACAAAACTACATTGAAGAAATGGATGAGTATACGGACTATTATGCGTATCTAGATGACCAAGGAAAAGATTTTATTAACTCTTGGTTAGAAGCTAATAAAGAAGTCCCTTCAGTAACTGTAGACGATAAGGTTTATACAGACTTTGGTGCTAAGAAAAGACTTTCTTTAGAAGACATGGGTACGGCGGAATGTTCTGCTGGTATGTTTGACATGATTAACGTGGACAGAAAGTTTGTAGCTGATATCACAGCTGAACTTCCTGAAAGTGCTGACAAAGCGACTAGTTTATATAAACTGTTGTTTCATGCAACGAGAATGTTGTTGGTAACACGTGGGTTGGATGCGAAAAATGAGACGCAAGCGATGGAACTTTTTGCTAAGCATTTTGTTATTGGAGGGCTTGTAGACGAGAAGTTTGGTGATGTTGTGACTCTTGGAAAGTTAGGCATGAAAGAAGCGCTTCCCGCACATGAAGCGATTATTGTTGAACTGGGTGCTACAGTAACTGAGCTTTATAAAAGCATGGATGACTCTCTTCGTTTTAAGGTGAAAGCTAAAGAAGAAGCAGGGAGTTTGGAAAAAGACTTTAGAGGCGTAGCTTGCCCGATGAACTTTGTGAAAACAAAACTGACATTGGACACAATGGAATCTGGTCAACAATTACAGATTAAACTTGATGATGGCGAAGCTATTCAAAACGTACCGGGATCTGTGAAGTTAGAAGGTCATAGTATCTTAAAACAAGAGCAAGATGCGGATGGGCATTGGACTCTTGTTATTAAGAAAAAGTAATGAGAGATAAGCCGTATAGAAGTTTAATGAAGACTGTGTCTTGGCGTGTGACGGGGACGCTGGACACAGTTCTTATCGCATACTTTATTACGAAAGAATTTTCGTTGGCGATTTCGATCGGTTTTATTGAAGTGTTTACGAAATTGGCCTTATATTATTTTCACGAACGGATTTGGGATACACTCAATATCGGTCGTGTAGAGCCTCCGGCTTATCATATTTAGATTTATGAAAGAAAAAGTTGACCTACTAAATAAAGACTATGAATCGAAAACAGCGCAAGAACTGCTAGCAGCCGTTTTAGCTGATTTTGGTAAACATCTTGTTGTTGCCTCCAGTTTGGGAGCAGAAGATCAGGTCATCACAGATATGGTGTTAAAGCTATATCCAAAAGCTCGAATTTTTATTTTGGATACAGGGCGGCTACATCAAGAAACCTACGCGGTGATTGATGCGTCCATGAAAAAGTATGGGCATAACTATGAAATTTATTTCCCTGATACAAAGTCGGTTCAAGACATGGTATCTCAAAAAGGAATGAACCATTTTTATACTAGTGTGGATAACAGAAAAGAGTGTTGCTTTTTTCGAAAAGTAGAGCCTATTAATCGTGTACTAGGGTCAGCGGATGCCTGGGTGACAGGCTTGAGAGCGACGCAGTCTGTTACTAGAACGACGCTTCAAAAAGCTGAGTGGGACCTAGGGCATGAGATGATTAAACTTAATCCTTTGGCCGATTGGTCAGATGAAGATGTATGGGCATATATCCATAAAAACGATGTGCCGGTAAATGCACTTCATGAACAAGGGTATCCGAGTATAGGGTGTGCGCCATGTACTCGAGCGATCGAGCCCGGTGAAGACCTTAGAGCGGGTCGTTGGTGGTGGGAGTCGGCCGATCAGAAGGAATGTGGCTTACATGTTGTGGATGGAAAGTTAGTAAGAAAGAGTAATGAAAAAAAAGAAAGTTTTGATTAGGACGTGTTATGAATCAATTAGATAAATTAGAAGCACAAAGTGTACATATTTTAAGAGAAGCTTATAGAGAGTTTAAAAGTTTGGGTATGTTGTGGTCTATAGGTAAGGATAGTACCGTTTTGCTATGGCTAGCGAGAAAAGCTTTTTTTGGCCACGTCCCTTTTCCTCTTATCCATGTAGACACCCATTTTAAAATTCCTGAAATGATAATCTACAGAGATGAATATGCTTTAAAATGGAATTTGACTATGGTGGTAGGTGAAAATAGTCAGGCTTTAGCTAATAAGGAAACATTTCCTGACGGAAACATAAGCAGACTTGCATGTTGTAAGCTGCTTAAAGCGGATGCTCTTAAGCATACCCTATCTGGGGACTGGCCTAGAAAACGTATGAACCACAAAACAGGCCAGTATGACGCGGATATTAACAAAGACCCTTATACAGGCGTTATTGTAGGTGCGAGAGCTGATGAAGAGGGGAGTCGGTCTAAAGAGCGATATTTTTCGCCAAGAGATAAACAAAGTGACTGGGATGTTGGGGACCAACCGCCTGAGTTATGGAATCAATATAAAACTGATTTTGCACCAGGTACGCATTTAAGAATTCATCCTTTATTAGATTGGACGGAGCTTAATATTTGGGAATATATTCAACGTGAAAAAATTCCTATTATTTCTTTGTACTTTGACCAAGGGGAAGGCACACGTTTTAGATCTTTGGGTTGTGGACCGTGTACGCTTCCTGTGGAGTCTACGGCTAAAAACGTAGATGAGATTGTAGAAGAATTAAGAAATGGTAAGTTTGCTAACGTTGCCGAACGATCGGGACGTGCACAAGACAAAGAAGACGGCGGTGGCCTCGAGACGCTACGACGCGAAGGGTATATGTAAGATGTCAGATATTACGTTAAACAATGATCAAATGAATTTAGTTGTTGTGGGACATGTGGACCACGGAAAAAGTACTTTTATTGGCCGTCTGATGGCAGATACAGGCTCTTTACCAGATGGGAAACTTGAGCAAGTCAAGGCGACATGTGCTGCAAACGCTAAGCCTTTTGAGTATGCCTTCCTTATGGATGCCTTAAAAGATGAGCAATCACAGGGAATTACTATTGATATTGCTCGCGTTTTTTTTAAATCAAAGAAACGT
>CALLLO010000016.1 GCA_938082985.1 uncultured Candidatus Marinamargulisbacteria bacterium
CAATACACCCGCCAATGACTTAACACCTAAACATGTCGTAGATATACTTAAAAAAACCTTTAGAGATTCAGATGTGGCCGTAAAGGTTATAGACAGAAAAAAAGCTGAAGCTTTAGGCATGGGTGGTTTAGTAGGTGTTGGAAAGGGATCCATTAATGAGCCTTACTTGGTAACTCTTGAATATAATGTAGATAAACAGTCAAACCCTATCGCTTTAGTAGGAAAAGGCGTGACATTTGATTCAGGTGGTATTTCTATCAAACCCTCGAGAGGAATGAGTGGTATGAAAGGCGATATGGGTGGAGCTGCTGCTGTTTCAGGAGCTTTTAAAGTTATTGCGCAGCTTAAACCTAAAGCATCACTGCTTGGGATTATCCCATTAGCTGAAAACATGCCGTCTGCTTATGCCCTTAAACCAGGCGATGTTATTCGCACGATGGATAATACAAGTATCGAGGTTATAAACACAGATGCCGAAGGAAGATTAATACTTGCAGACGCACTTTGTTACGCCGTAAAAGCCAAGGCTTCTAAAATTATAGATATTGCGACATTAACAGGCGCTGCGTGCGTCTCTCTAGGCGATGAGGCGGCAGCGATTATGGGCAATCAATCTGAAATAATTGATACCCTTAGAACCAACGTCACTGTTACAGGAGAGCGTGTTTGGGAACTCCCTCTTTTTGAGGAGTTTTTAGAGTATATGAAATCAGACATCGCAGATTTAATGAATGCGGCGGAAGGTAGAGGTGGCGGGTCGTCTACGGCTGGAAAGTTCTTAGAGCAATTTGTCGCTGGCACAGATTGGGCACATATTGATATGGCCCCTATGATGATAACGAAAAAGACGTCTGGGCACATGGTCAAAGGCATGTCTGGCTTTGGCGTAAGAACTTTAGCGGAATTTGTTATCGATTAAAACTTAATAATCAGTAAGAATAACGGTATCCGAGCCTGTGTTTGTTATAGCTAAGCGGTTATCCGCAAGGTCAACAGCCACAGGTGAAGCTACCGTCAAAGAACTTACATAAGTCCCATCTGACTCAAACATCTGAAGTCTGTCATTATACCCATCAGCGACTAAAATCCTATCATTCGCTGAATCATAAGTAATCCCGTTTCTTTTATATAGCTACCCTTATTTTTTTCATTCTAATCTTTTTTTTATTTCTAAACCTAATTTTTATCTTTAAGTTGTTCAATAAGATCGTGTAAAATATTTAATGATTCATCCACTTGGTGATCTTTTTGTAAGGCATCAAAATATTTTTTCTCAGATTCTCGCTTCTCTTTTTTAGTCGGTTTCTTAGTTCCCTTAGATCTCGTCATCTGTAAATACTCAAAAGGTTTTATAGTCTCGGTATACGCCTTACTTTCAGACTCTATTCTTTCTCTTCTAGTAAATGCGGACTCCATATTAAGTGAAAGTAAGGTATTTTTTCTTTCTTTATTGATCTGATCATAATGCTTATTTAGTTCCGTAAACATAAAGCTCTTTGATAAACGCTGTTGGCTTCTGACATTAAGATCCTGAATATCAAGTCCTGGGTGTGACCATTTTGTATAATCCACAGGCTCAATCGTATCCCATTTCAAGGAATGCTCAAGATGGCGCTCCCCTACTTCTAATTCCTTATGATTATCCGGTAAAATAATATCTGGGATAACCCCTTTATATTGTGTAGACCCACCATTTATTCTATAAAATTTTTGGATGGTAATTTTTAGAGAACCTAAATCTTTAAATGGGAGACGTCCCTTTTCGAGAATATCATCTAAGTTTGCAAAGGTTTGTACAGTCCCTTTCCCAAAAGAACTTTCACTTCCAACAATCACAGCTCTTTCATAATCTTGTAGCGCAGCAGCGAGAATTTCTGAGGCTGATGCGCTATAGGTATTTATGAGTATGACTAAGGGGCCATCATAGGTAACTGAAGGGTTTTTATCCGGGAGAACAGAGGCTTTATGATGTCTAGATTTAACCTGGACAACTGGGCCAGTCCCAAAGAAAAGCCCCGCTGTATCTACCGCATCGACAAGAGCCCCACCTTCGTTGTTTCGAAGGTCAAGTAAAACGCCATCTACATGTGATTTATTTAATTTTTCTAACTCTTTTCGGATATCATCGGTGGTATTTCGACCTTTAAAGTTTTTGAAATCACGATAGAATTTTGGCAGATAAATATAGCCATATTTTTGTTTGTATATCTTATGTTTAATCACTAAACCTTTCGCATACGTTTCTTCAATCTCCACAATATCTCGAATAATAGGAATAACTGATATTTTCCCGTTTGGGTTTTCAATAGTCAAACGAACTTCAGTACCTTTCTTTCCCCGAATATATCTGACAGCATCTTTCACTTTCATCCCAACAAGATCTACCGGGTCATCCGTGCCTTGCCCTACTTTTAAAAGAAGATCTTCTGCTTTAAGTTTTCCTTGTCTCCAAGATGCCGAGCCAGGTATTATCCTAACAACTTTTATAAAGCCATCTTTTTCTGTTAACACGGCACCAATCCCTTCTAACTTTCCTGAAATAGAAATGTCAAAATCTTCCTTTTTCTCAGCGGGAAAATAGCTAGTATGAGTATCAAAAACATTGAGAAGAGCGTCAAAATATATTTCTTTTTTATCTTCATCAGTTTCTTCAAACCGTCTCTTAAAAGAGTCTTCAAAGTCTTTACGCACTTTATCTCTAGCTTTAAGCTCAAGGTCTGGGTCTATATGCCCACCATCTGGAACGTACATACTTTTATACACTTCATTTTCTGTAGCCAACTTGGCTTCGATTAGATTGAGATACTTATTTAACACCTGATGTTTAACCACTTTTCTCCATATTTGAATAAGGTCGGCTTCATTCTGTTTATATCGGAGCTTATCTATATCTGTTTCTATATATTCCTCTTTTTCAAAAGAAATGGGACTATCTAAAAAAGACGAATATAATCGGTTCACCATATGTACACGTTCGTCGTAAATGGTTATGGCTTCGTTAAAAAAATTAAAGGTATTCTGCAGAATTTCATCATCTATAGCATGCTCGTAAAAGGAAAGACGATCCATGTCTGACTGAAGAAAAAAACGCTTACTCGGGTCAAGACGTTCTAGAAATAATGCATGTACTTTTAATGAATACGCATCATCTACGGTAGTACCACTGACGTGACCTCTTACTGTTGCGGTCATTAAGATTTGTTGTAAGGCTTGAGGCTTTGTATACGCTTGGGCAAAAACTAGAGCGACTATAGATAGTGATACAACTATAACGAAGCGTTTGAGATGTTTGTTCACGGGGTATCAGATCCTCAAATAAATTTTGAGATTATTGTAGCACTATTTTAATCTGTACGCAGTATGGTACTCTTGGCCCATGCATGCCCCTATTTTAGAGTTAAACGATGTCTCTTTTAAGTATAAAAATCAATCTATTTTGGAAAACATTAATCTCCAGGTCTTTCCTGAGAATTTTCTAGCAATTATTGGGCCTAATGGCGCCGGAAAGTCTACTTTACTGAAGCTTATTTTAGGCACCTTAAACCCAACTAAAGGAGTCCTACTCTCCTTTGAGAAAAACACAAAAAAAGGACGTGAGAAAATTGGCTATTTACCCCAAATCAGGCGCTTTTCTATTAGCTATCCCATAACGGTTCTCGACTGTGTCTTAATGGGTGTACTGAATCGGAATTTATTTAAAAAAATATCTAGGGATGATTATGAAAGAGCTCATGAGCTCCTGGCGCTTGTGAAAGCCGATGGCTTAGCGAGCAAGCAAGTAGGCGAGCTCTCCGGAGGGCAACTCCAACGTGTATTGCTTGCTCGCGCACTAATGAAGGCACCTAAACTTTTGGTACTCGATGAACCTACCTGTAGTGTGGATCAACCTACGGGGCAGCATTTTTTTGAGCTTATGGAAGAGTTAAACAAGGATATGGCTATCATTATGGTCTCTCATGATTTGATGGCGGTATCTCAGGCAGCTAAGACGATCGCATGTCTAAATAAAACACTTAGTTACCACAACAACAAAGAACTCTCTCAAAAAGATATTGAATCAGCGTATTGCTGTCACGTAGATCTTATTTCACATGGCGTTCCCCATCGTGTTTTAGGCGACCATCATCATGGATAGCTTATTTTTCTCGTCGTACTTAATGTGTGTCTTGGCTAGTATCGCAGCGGGGTTAGTAGGCTCTTACGTTGTCATCAAACGACTCTCTTATGTCTCTGGCAGTGTCGCGCATGGTGCTTTTGGTGGCATTGGATTAGCCACCTTTCTGGGGATAGACCCCTTAATCGGAGCGACTGTCTTTGCCTGCTTAACCTCAGGATTTATTGGGTTTGTGAGAACTAAAGCACCGGAACATGAAGATGCCTTAATTGGTACTATATGGTCTGTAGGTATGGCTGTGGGGCTACTTTTCATTCATTTTAGCAGCGGATATACAGGCGATTTGTTCTCATATTTATTTGGTAATATTTTATTAACGTCTTCACTAGACCTCTGGCTAGTGGCTGGACTTGATGCTCTTATAATAGGGTGTATCTACCTACTCTACAGACCACTTCAAGCACTGACTTTTGATGAAGATTATGCTGAAATTTTAAACATACCAGTTCGATTTCTTATGATGTTCTTGTTTATTTTGATCGCATTTACTTCTGTAATATTGTTACAATCAGTAGGCATCATCTTGGTCATAACACTACTCACACTTCCTGCAGCTTCAGCTTGGTTAATGACGCAATCTTTAAAAAAGCTGCAAATCTTAGCTATCTTATTTTCAGCTTGTGCAAGTCTCTGTGGCTTAGCCTTATCTATTCAGTTTGATCTACCTTCTGGGCCAAGTATTATCTTGGTGACCGTAGGGATTTATGCGTGTTGCTTTGTATGGCGACACTTATTGAAGCACAATTAGCTTTCCTTTTTTTGTATAAGTATCCGACGTACCCGTGATAATGGTTCTGTAGAAGTAGGTCCCATTGAGAAGCGTGTCTGGGGTCCATGAAATTTTATTATAACCGCTACTACTCGTAGCACTTAGACTATCTACTTTATCACCGAGTTGATTATAAATAACTATCTCGATTTCGGCGCCAGATTCGTTTGACTCAAAACCAAAGGTAGTCGAGTCTATAATGGGATTAGGATAGTTCATAAATCTAGAGATACTCATCGTGCCAACGAAAGATACAACAACCGTCTCTTCTTCATCTACTTCCGTAAGATTTAACTTAAGTAAAAGGTCTTCTATATCAGGGATCCCATAGCCAAGGATAAGATCTTTAGCCTCTGACTGAGTAGAGACACTCTTGAGGAGGGTGTACAGCTCAGATTTTGTAGCCTCTGGATTATTAGACAGGAGCTTAGCTACTATACCAGTCATGATCGCTGAGCTCTGCGATGTTCCCGATTTAAATCCGTAGCTATTACCATTAATGAGACTGTATATATCCTGACCGGGCACTGAAAAATCTATGTGTTCACCAATGGATGAAAAGTGAGCGCGTTCTTCTGAGTCCGAACTTGCTCCGATGGCCCACACGCTTGAAAAAGCAGCCGGATACTCTTTGAGATTTGTGTTTGTATTTCCCATCGCAGCGATTACGATAACACCCTTACTTTCAGCATAAGCCATCGCGTCTTCTAATACTGTGTTTTTTCTATAAAAGCCCCAGCTACAGTTGATAATATCAGCGCCATTGTCAACGGCATAACGAATGGCCATCGCTGCATCTAACTGATTGCCGTATCCTCTCTCATCTAAAAACTTTACAGCCATTATTTTTGTTTTACTGTTGATCCCCGCGATACCAATAGAGTTGTTTTGCTCTGCACTGATAAGCCCGGAGAGATGAGTGCCATGGCTGTGTTGGTCCATAGGATCGTTATCAGGGGTTTCATAGGTATATCCACAAAAATTATATCCGTTTAGATCGTCTACAAACCCGTTTCCATCGTCATCTAAACCATTTATAGGATCGGCTATGTTTTGCCACATATTTAGGCTTAAATCTTCATGATATCTATCCACACCTGTATCTAAAACGGCCACAACTACACCCTCGTTTTCTGGGATGTAGTCTAAAAACTTTAAAGAACTCTCTTTAAGATAGTCTTGATAGGCATAGCCTGTATCATTAGGTGTTTGAAAAATTTGGACAGGGTATAGAGGTTCTGCGTATACAACATCCGCTTGCCCGTTAATTTCTTCGCTTAACGCTTCTATATCCGATCCTACTTCAAATTCATACAAACGCAAAGGCTCTTCAGAACCTTGGACTTGGAGTCCCCTTCGGTTCTTTATCTGTATGATCTTTATCCGTTTAGGAGAGGCACTTAAAGGTGTAAGGTCTCGCTGAAAAGATAGAGAAGACACGCCTCTTTTTTGTACCAAAATTCCCATTGGAGACAAAGGATCAGCGTGAATAATCTGAGATAAAATGGCTACGAATAGCATCGCAATGTAAAATAATTTTTTAATACGCAAGACTCACCCCCAGTGTATGATTGGCCCCTAAAACGTGGGCCGATGACATAGAATATGTAATATGAAAACCAGAAAGATCAAGATCAAGACCAAGACCCCATTTTTTGGTATCTAAAACATCCGCTACTCCGCTTTGGATGCTTAGGTTTTTAGTAAGTTGAGTTATAGCCGCGAGATTAAGTGTTTTTGTTTCACCTAACACAATGTCACTTAATAGCATTATTGTCTCAAAAGGGGAATAAGAAACGCCTAGATGATACAGTGTCGGTAGGCTTTCTTCTTCTCCAGTTGACCATATTTTCTTAGACACTATATTTTCGATTCTAGCTCCGACATTCACGCTATTAAAGTCTGTCGCCAAACCTAAATCTAGGCCAATACCCTTAGCTGTTTCGTTTGCTAACTTGTGAGCCTCTCCTTTTAGAGACATGCCTACACTTACGTGTTCTGTTAAACACTTAGATACTGAGAGTTGAAGCTCTATTTGAATGTCTGATAGAGACCCTATTTCTACCCCTTCATCAGAATTATTTGCTTCGGTTTCTGAAATATTAGATATTTGTTTTACTGGAACATGAAGTCCAAGATCTAGTCCTTTGATATGTTGAGTAGCATAAATATTGTGTATGGAAATATCCGAGTCATATCTAGAACTTGATTGTGATCCAATGAAGGATTTTTTTAATGTAGAAAGAAGCGCTGGGTTGCTAAAAGCTGCCGCTACATTTCCTTGAGCCGCTGTAGTCGCCTGGCCTAGGCTAGTGTATTCGGCAAAAGCAGCATCAACATATGAAGAGGCCACAATCTGAGATGATAAAAAAATAATACAACACACTATCCCCCCAAAGAGATAATTGCTGCGTGTTACACCAAACATCATGGTGCACCCCCCCGGCACAAGCAATTTGTAAATTATTTGAAAGAACTTAATCCCTCTCCAAATCTATATACCCCTATACAGAGACTTTTAAACGTCTTTAAAAAAAAAACGCGCTACATATATTTTTTCACTATAGCTAAAGTACAACATCATTAAATATCCATTTTTTACCGTTGACTTAAGAGAAAGCCTTACACTATATTGTTCGCTATTGGAAAGGATATTTTTAGGTCGGTTTTCGTCTTCAACAGTTTTAGAAAGCCTTAAAAAGGATAGTATAACCATGAAAATATTTAATTTACTTTTAACCATTTTAATAGTGTCACAACTATCCACAGTCTCCGCACAAAATACGCCCAGCTTCACCGCTGTTCCCTATATTGGCTATCGTAGCTTTGGGTCTGCAAACCTAGACGCTGCGCCTCAAATTGGAGTAGAAATCTTTAAACGCTTCAGCACACAGGTTCAAGGGAAAATTGGCTTTGGATTTTCACAGACAGCTGATGGCCAATCACTAAGAGCTATCAAATCTGTAGATCTTGGTGTTATCCGCACTCTGCCTCCCCTTTTAGTGGCCCCCAACATCGAATTTTTCTTAACTACTGGAGTTAGACAAGACGCTTCTATACAAGCATTGAGTTTTAATTTGGGCTTAGGGGGACGTTTTTTATTTAAAAATAAAGAAAACATAGTATCTAGAGCGGATATAACCTTAGGAGCAGGATCTTTAAGTAAAATTGGGTTTGAACGACCTGTTACTCTACATAAAATACGTTTACGGCCTCAAAAATCGGAGACGACTCCAGTTAAGACAATAACGAGTCTAATCCCGCCCCCTATGCCTAAGGCACCTATATTTCGGGTTATGGCTGGTGAAAGAGCCTCTTCTCAAAAAATGAAGTCCTTTTCAGCTGAACTCAGACAACGAGGTTACTCAACATACACAAGAATATCAGACGACGACAGTAATAAAACAGTCTTTCAGGCCCAAGTTATGTATACACAAGAACACGATGAAGCAAAGGCACTCCTGATGAAACTACACTCATTAGGCTATAAAAAAGCCTTTATTTTGACCTCAGAGAAATAAGCCGGCCCCTTTACTTAAGGCTTAAATAAGCCCGTGTATTTGTATGCTTTTTAGAATGAGGGCAGCTTCAGCTTCTGTCACATCAACAAGTGGTAAGCGTGGAATCCCAACGCGAAATCCACCTTGTCGCAAGGCGTATTTTACGGGTGTAGGATTTGCTGTAATAAACAAAGCGTCAAATAAATCGTTAAGGCCTTTAGACTGAGCTAAAGCTGAAGCCCAGTCCCCAGACCCTGCCTTTTTAATCATCTCTTTTAGCTCTGCCCCACATAAATGGGAGGCCACAGAGACTGCCCCTATAGCTCCCGCCTGCATAAAAGCAACAGTCAATCCATCGTCGCCTGAATATATCTTAAAATCCTCAGGTACTAAGGCCTTTATTTCTGCTACCTGAGCCACGGAACCTGCCGCTTCTTTTATTCCAAATATTTGAGGTATTTCCGCCAACCTAGCAATCGTTTCTGGCTGCATATTTACGCCTGTTCGTCCTGGGATATTATATAACATAATAGGCAAGGATGTGTGCTCAGCAATTGTTTTAAAATGCTGATACATACCTTCTTGAGAAGGTTTATTATAGTATGGAACCACTTGTAAACTTGCATCTACCCCAATCTTTTCGGCCTTCTGTGTCGCTTCAATCGCTGTTCTTGTAGAATTAGAACCTGTGCCTGCCATAAGAGGAACCTTACCCTTAAATTCACGCACAAAGCACTTGTAAAGTTCATACTCCTCATTATGCGTTAACGTCGGACTTTCACCTGTCGTTCCTGATAACAAGAGCGTATCTGTACCGGTTTTAACAAGGTGATGTGCAAGATCAATCGCGACATTATAATCTAGATCTCCCTCTTCATTAAAGGGGCTAATCATAGCTGTAATTAATGTTCCAAAATTTATCATACTAAAACTCCTTACTTTCAAGCTCATAAGCTTGCGTCTCATCTTTAGATTGTGGAAGCTCCTCCACTTTACTTAGTTTCCTTTCAATATTCCTAGATTTACTCGCCGCTGTATCGATAGAATTACTTGCTTCTTGAAGCTTCTTTTGTGTTTTTTCTAATAGTGTACCAAACTTTCCAAATTCTTGTTTTACAGAACTCAGTAAGGACCAAACCTCACTAGACCTTTTTTCGATTGCTAGTGTTTTAAATCCCATTTGAAGGCTACTTAAAAGTGCTGCTAATATTGTCGGCCCTGCGATAAGCACTCTATGTTTTTGTTGTAGTGTGGAGTGTAGTCCTGGAATACGCAAGACTTCGGCGTACAAGCCTTCGATAGGTAAAAATAAAATAGCGAAATCTGTGGTGTATGGAGGCTCAATATATTTATCGTTAATACGCTTTCCTTCTAGCTTCATATTGTTTTCTAAAAGTTTTACAGCAGAGTCCAAAGCCACCTTATCACCAGCATCCTGTGCATTTAAGATATGTTGGTAGGTATCTTGTGGGTATTTCGCGTCTATGGGCAACCAAACTGGGGACTCTCCTTGAGCTATTTTTCCAGGGAGCTTTATACCAAACTCTACAAATTCTTGTGTTTTTGGCTTTACGCGCACGTTTTTTTCATATTGATCGGGACTAAGCATTTGTGAAAGCAAATTGTCTAACTGAACCTCACCCCAAGTCCCTCTTGTTTTAACATTGGTGAGAACTTTCTTTAAATCCCCTACTCCTATCGCTAGATTTTGCATCTCACCCAAGCCTTTGTGCACTTGCTCTAAGCGATCACTCACGTGTTTAAACGATTGTCCTAATCTCTTTTCTAAAGTGGACTGTAGTTTTTCATCTACGGTTTCTCTCATTTTTTCTAGTTTTTTATTATTATCATCTTGAAGTGCAAGGAGACGCTTTTCTATTGATTCTCTTAATTTTTCTTGGTTATTTTGACTAAGCGTGGCGATGTCAGCCATTTGTTTGAGTACGGAATCGTTAAAGGATTTGAGAGACTGTTGTTGCTCTTCTCTGTTACGTTTGCTTTCGTTTGCCCACTCTTCTCTACATGGAATCTGACGAAGGTATTTTTCAAGATTATTAAGTCTAGATAGTTTGGGCTGCATAACGAGTACTACATAAAGTAAAAAAACTACGTTTATAGATAAAATAAAAGGTAATAGTAGTGACATTTGAGTAGTATATCAGAAGAAAAACATGGGGTGAACGATGGGGCTTGAACCCACGACCGCCGGAACCACAATCCGGAGCTCTGCCAACTGAGCTACGCTCACCACGAAATTGACCTAACCATTCTAAAGTAAAGCTAATTTTTCTGCAAGAAGCTCATTACCCTTTTTTCGTTTGTTGTGTACACTTAGTTCATGAAAACGATTAAGGTTTGGATTTTAGAACAAGTAAAAAGTAGCGTTTATATAGGTATATTCCTCCTCATTGTGAGTGCGGTAGGCGTCTATAACGGAATGACATTTGACAATGCGCATGCACAAGAGTCAAAAAAAGAGTTAAACCACCTCATGTACAATCATGGCCGTGTCTTTAAAGAGTTAAGTCAGAAAGCTCCTCATAGCAACGATTTTTTTCAAGCCTATACTTATAACATTGACCC
>CALLLO010000017.1 GCA_938082985.1 uncultured Candidatus Marinamargulisbacteria bacterium
TCCAGGCATACGAAAAGTGTCCAAATTCTTTTATTTCATATGTCCCCGTCACCGAATTGTTCATCATCTTCACGTCGCCATATTCCCACATCTCAATAGCTGAAAAATCGGATTTAAACCCCAAGGCCTCATCCGACACCCAGCCGATTGCTTCTGAATAATCAGGCTCCCCCACAAAAGCCCACCCCTTCATCTTAAACAACACACACACACGCTTAGACACGTCTAATCGCGATCTCGGCTTCACCCGCGCATCCGGTTTATACATAACAGGTGTATTAGCTTCAACAACGACAACGTAACGAAAATCATCCGACCCCCACTGATCCCCCACAACAGAAAAAGCGCTTAAATCTTCTTGTTTATTAGGATACAACAAGCCTGGCCCATGAAGCACACGAGCTATAAATACCTGCCCCTTTTCAAGGTGCGGCTGAGAAAACTCGATAAGAGGAACTCTAAAAAACACCCCTAAAAATAGACCCAGCCAAAGAAGTCCCGTCACTATTATCTTCATACGAATCATTGTAAGTAAAATAAGTCATTCACGCAAAGAAAAAAGCCAGCTATGCTATGACTATGAACGCCGCGCTACACACACTCATACAGATGGCCCTCGATGAAGATTGTCCAAGTACTGACGTCACGATCGACTGCCTTCTCACCCAAAACTCTAACATCTGCGCTCGTTTAATCGCAAAAGAAACCGGCGTATTTTACGGTGAAAATATCGTCTCAACGATTATAAATATCGTCGACCCGAGTATCGCATTCACCTCTCACATAAAAGATGGGCAAACCGTAAACACAGCCCACCCACTCTTCACCTTCGAAGGCCCTGCTTTTTCTTTACTAAAAATTGAGCGAGTCATGCTCAACTTCCTCCAACGTTTGTCTGGCATAGCTACTACCGCTCAACACTACGTCTCTCGACTCAACAAGCCAAATATTCACGTCCTCGACACCAGAAAAACAACACCTGGCTATCGTTTTTTAGAAAAAGAAGCGGTTAAAGCTGGTGGCGCATACAACCATCGCCAGAACCTCTCCGACATGGTCCTTATTAAAGAAAACCACCTAGAGCAACTCGACAACGAAAAAGGACAGTTAAAAGACCGCCTTCAAAACTATAAACAGGCACATCCCAACAAAAAGATCCTCATAGAAATCGAAACCCTAAACCAACTCGACACATACCCTTTAGAAAACATAGATATTATTATGTTTGATAATTTTTCTATTCCTGATGTCAACACCGGTATCGCCATTCTTACGAAAAGAAACATCCCCGCCCAGATAGAAATTTCAGGCGGCATCACTCTAGAAAACATCGCTAGTTATCGAGACCTTGCCATACATCGCATCTCTGTAGGCGCTCTCACCCATTCCGTTAAAGCCTTAGATCTTAGTCTTTTATTCGCTAAACCCGTATAGTAAACACATGTTAGATATCAACATCAAAACTGAATACGATGATCAAGACTACGCAACTCTATTCAACACCTGCGAATCCTGCACCAAATGTGGACTTCACAAAACAAGGAGCAAGGTCGTCGTGGGTCACGGCCCAAGCCCTTGCAACGTTATGATTATTGGGGAATCCCCAGATGATGAAGAAGGCCTCGAAAGTCACTTGCTCACCAAAATTTTATCCTCCGTAGGTATAAACAGAGAAAAAGATATCTATATCACCACGACGCTTAAATGTAGAGGTCCAGAAAATAGGCCCCCTAAAACAGAAGAAATCGACGCGTGTACCCCCTATCTCATTCGACAAATTCAACTTATAAAACCCCGCATCCTCATCCTATTAGGCACCCTTTCTCTCAAAACAATATTAAGCGAAAGCCTTACGATAACCGACGCTCGAGGCCAGTGGGTAACAGCCAAAGTAGACTATATGAACGACCCTCTCTATATACTGCCTATGTTTCACCCTTCTTTCTTATTAAAAAACGCATCCAAAGACAAAGGCGCCCCAAAGTGGCTTACCTGGCAAGATGCTAAAGAAGTAAAAGCCGCAATGAGTTTTTACCAAGACGCCTAAGTCGTGTTAAACTAAAGTACTATGGCAAGACGAAAATTTTCAGATATTGAAAATCCAAACAATTCCAAAAAGACCACGGGTAAACCCGTTACAAAAGCGGGGAAAAGACCGTCCAAAAAACTTGCACCTTCACGAACCCTCACCCGTAACAAGCCTAAAAACAAACAAAGCCACACCGACGCTTACGAACCCAAGCAAGATAAAACCCTCAAAAAACGTCAAAAACTGTCCGATCATTTTTCCAGAAAAGATTTCCACTGCAAATCGGACCTCGCAGGAAAGTCCTTTAAAATATCAGCCGGCCTCGTTGGCGCGCTTGAATGCCTGAGATCTAAAGCAGATAGACGTATCAATATCATTAAAGGCTATGAGTGCCCCGAATCTGCAGAAAAATCGGGTAACCTCAAGCGTAACTACCATGTTCAAGGCCTCGCCGCTAATATCTCCATCGACGACATGTCACTAGAAGAAGCCTACCTTCTCGCCGAACAACTACCAGAAATAACAGGCCTTAGTATTAACTACGATGAAGGGCATCTACATCTACGTGCCAAAAAAGAAAAAGAACGTGAATGTTGGATAGAAAAAAACAGACAAACAATACCCATCACAGCCGAAAACAAACAAGCACTTATTCTAGATAAAATAAAAAAACAGCCTACAATAGCTCGCACAGAAGAGAGTATAAAAGTTGAACTAGAAAGTGAGCCTTCTTAGCACCTCTCTCACTGATTTTTTACATGTCCTCGCTCTCGACAAACACTATTCTACCCACACTATCACCAATTATCACCGTGACATTCTACGCTTCGAAAACTTCTGCAAAGATTCTAACTCCCCCATAGACGATCTAAACATCCGAAGCTGTAGACACTACCTTTACAATCTAGAACAAGACTCTCTCAGCCCAAAAACGATAGCCAGGCACATCGCATCGCTACGCTCCTTTTGGAGCTATCTTATCTTCATAAAAAAAACAAACCTCAACCCCTGGACCCTCATCTCTCTACCCAAAATACACCACACTCTTCCAGAAATTTTAACTGAAAATGACATGCACGCATTTCTCGACAAGATCCCAATCAACACCGCATCCAACTATCGAGATCGCACTATCTGCGAATGCCTGTATGGCTCCGGATTACGGGTCTCTGAACTCGTCTCACTCAACATCTCAGAACTAGATTTAGAAAACGAAGATATGCGTATTATGGGAAAAGGTAATAAAGAACGGATAGCTATATTTGGGCCTACCACTAAAGGGTTTTTACACACATACATCCACACTATTCGCCCAATATGGACTAAGACAGACACCGAGCCCCTCTTCATAAATCAAAGGGGGACGCGTCTCAGTGTACGTAGTGTCCAACGCATTATCAAAGAACAGGCCCGCACACAAAACCTCAGCACGCCCATAACCCCACACACCTTCCGACACTCCTTCGCAACAGCATTGTTCAACGGAGGTGCCGACCTCAGAGCTATCCAAGAACTTCTCGGTCATAGCAGCTTATCGAGTACACAAATCTATACCCACCTATCTACAAAAAAACTCCAAGACATTTATCTAAGCACCCACCCTCGGGCAAAAAATACCAATTCATCACAGTCTCTGTTACAATATGGCGATAATGAAAAACCTATTAAATGAGAGTGAAAAGGCCTTAGCGAAGGTACTCGGACGATACCATGATATCGCCTACACCCACGGGGAAGGGTCCTTCTTATATGATATCAACAAAAAACAATACATAGATATGTCAGCAGGCCTCGCAGTCTGCTCCACAGGTCATTGCCACCCTCAAGTCGTAGAGGCCATTTGTAAACAAGCAAAAACCCTCATACACCCCTGCATCGGCAACGGTCATTACGAACCTCCAGTTCAACTGGCTAAAAAACTAAATAAACAAGCCTCGGCCACCATCCCCTATTCCACATTCTTTGCTCAAAGTGGGTCAGGGGCTAACGAAGCGGCCATAAAATTAGCCAAATACGTCAGTAAACGCAAAAAAATCGTCGCCTTCCAAGGTGGATTCCACGGCCGAACTCTAGGCGCCCTCTCTCTCACCACATCCAAAATGAAATACAGAGAAGGGTATGAACCTTTACTCGAAGGTATAGATTTTTTCCCGTTTCCGTACACCTACCGATGCCCCTGGGGGAAAGACACTGAAAAAGACAGCATCCAAGCCAGCATAGAAGCCCTAGAATCTAGCCCATTATTTAATGCTGAAGTCGCAGCCGTTATCATCGAACCCGCCTTAGGGGAAGCCGGTTATGTCCCTGCTCCAAAAGCCTTCTTACAAGCCTTAAGAAAAATCTGCGACCACCACGATATTCTCCTCATCGTAGACGAAGTCCAAACCGGCGTAGGACGAACAGGTACATGGTTTGCATTTGAACACAGTGACATCCAACCCGATATCATCACCCTCGCAAAAGGACTAGGTTCTGGTATGCCTATAGGTGCCTGCGTCGCTAAAACGGCACTCATGGACCAATGGTTACCTGGCGCTCATGGAGGTACCTTTGGTGCTAACCCAGTCACCTGTGCTGCCGGATTAGCGACCATTAAGGTCATAGAAAGTCTCATAGACGATATTCCAGACAAAGGCCAATATGCCTTTGATTATTTAAATAATCGACTCGACAAACATCCTCATGTCGGCGAGATCAGAGGTTACGGACTCTTTATCGGTATCGAACTTGTAAAAAATAAAAATACAAAAGAGCCTTATCCAGAATTAATCCGCCCTGTTTTAGATGCCTGTCGAGACGCCGGTGTCATTGTTATTTCTTGTGGTCTTCACGACAATGTCATCCGACTTATGCCGCCACTCACTATCGATAAAGACACCCTAACTGTTGGCTTACAAAGCCTCTGCGAGAGCCTCAATGATCACAATTAAAGGGAAACACGCCATCGAAGAAGCTCTTGCAACAGGGGCTCCCATTCGTCATATTTTTATAGCGACAGGCTCTGAACAAAACAAAGACATGCGCCACATCCAACTTATAGCTCGCCAAAAGCACGTCATGACAAGCGTCTTAAGTAAACAAGAATTCAAGCAAAAATTTACAGACTCTCATTCTCAAAACATCATTGCTGAAATGGGCCCCGTCGCCCACATTCCTTTTGAAACAATCTTGCAAGACCGAGAAAAATTCTCAAAACTCGTTATTCTAGATCATCTTGAAGATCCGCATAATTTTGGGGCTATCGCGAGAACCTGCGTGGCCTTAGGCATAGACGCCATTATCTACCCCAAAGACCGCCAAGCCGGTATCACGAGTGGAGTCATGAAAGCCTCATCCGGTGCCATTTACCATATCCCTATCGCAAGAGTAGCCAATATTGGCAATGCTATCGACCAACTTAAACGTAATGATATTTGGATATATGGCACAGACGTAAACACAGGGGAAAACCTATCTACAGCTACCATCAACACACCCTTCGCCCTCGTGGTCGGGAACGAAGGGGAAGGGATCTCTAAAAGAGTATCAAAAATGGTCGACATGAACGTCCATATTCCTATGTCCGGTAGTTTAGATTCGATGAACGTCTCTGTCGCCACAGGAATAATACTCTACACCTTTATTAATCAATGACTAGATTAAACAAGAAAGCTTTCTCGAAACAAACCAGTATACGAAGCAAAATCATGGTGCCTTTCGTCGTTATCATTGCGATTATGGCGCTAGCGTCCATAACTATCTCTATTTACTCTTTATCCGATACCATGAAAACACAGACTTTAAACACGCTAAAAAAAGAAAGTCACATCACGCAAAACAACCTCGACCACATCTGGGATACCATGACCCTAGCCACAGAAATCATGGGCCAAATCAGGCCCCTTTCCCCAGACATGTTACGCGACAAAACACCCCATTCTAAACGCCAAGCTATTTTTGACTGGAACAACCTCAAATTATTCACACACCCTTCGTCTCTCTCTCCCTTCCAAGAAAAACAATACAAAACACTTCTAGAACTAGGTCGCTTATCTGAAAAGCAAGTCATCCCCCATCTTTATCATCACAACGATAGTTTTCATATCGAACTAGTCTCCGTATCCTCTATAAAAAAGAAAAAAGAAAACCGTCCCATCATCGCTGAATACCCCATAAATACAAGCGTTCTCGACGCCCTCCAAGCCCATATCCAATCTAACTTGGCTCTCGTCTATTTTGGTAATCTGGAAGGTGAGAAAAGAGCTGAGATCCTCACAACCTCCCCTATTATAAATGCCCTACCCGCACTACAAAAACAGCTCAAAAAACACATTAAACACAATCTTAAAAAGCAAAAAAAAGAATTTATACGTTCCGCACAAATAGGGACGACCACCTACACTATTTTCTTTAAGCAAACAAACCTCTCTCCCAACCTCTACTTCACCATCGTAAAAACATCGGAAGAAATGCTACACGCCAAAATTCAAGTTATCCTCGTCACAATCTTTGTTTTACTTCTCATAAGTTTTTGTATCTTCTGTATTTACGCACTCATCATCCAAAAAATCACCTCCTCCATTGATATCCTCTCCTCCGTATCTGAAAAAGTAGCAAAAGGTGATCTCGACCAACACGTCTACCTAGACGCCTCGGATGAAATAGGAGAGCTTTCCAGTATCTTTAACCAAATGGTCGTCAACTTAAAAGAATCCTCTGAAAACCTTCAAAAAGAAAAAGAACGCTCCGAAACGATTATTTCATATATCCCCGAAGGAATTATTGTAACGGACCCAGAAAATAGACTCATTGTGGCCAATCACAAAGCCGAAGACATGTTCAACTTTTCACTTAACGAAGTACAAGGTAAAATCTTGTTAGAATATATCAATAATGAAGAGCTGCTCACTGTGCTTAGCGAAAAATTAAATACAAACGCTCAAGTCGTCACCCGAGAAGTCACAATTCCAGGTGAAAACGATGACGAAACACACATATACTCACTCACATCCAGCCTCGTTGACGATACGGATGGGGAACCATTAGGAGTCATCACTATCCTCAAAGATATGACCTACGAAAAGCAAATCGAAGAACTACGAGAAGGTTTTCTCCGCACTGTATCCCACGAACTTCGAACGCCGCTCACCTCTGTGATTGGTTTTATTGAGCTCGTGCGATCTGGGATTAATATTTCAGACGAACAAGGTAGCTTTTTAGATACAGCCTTAAACGAAGCTACTAATCTCAAAAAATTAATAGATGATTTACTAGATCTCTCTCAACTAAAAGCCGGTCGCATGCGCACTCAAAAAGAATACGTTAATATTAAAGACTTCCTAAACGACATCATGACCACCCTCAAGCCTCTAGCTAAAGGCAAAGACATTGAGCTTTTATCGACCTTCAAAAAGAAAGACCTCTACGTCATGGCGGACGCCTCTAAGCTAAGACGAGTGGTTATTAACCTCGTATCCAATGCCTTAAAATTCACGAAATCTGGTTATGTCAAAGTGTCTTGTATTGAAACACACTCACACATGCAGTTTGAGGTAGAAGATTCAGGAATTGGATTACGAGAAAAAGAAAAAGAAGTTATCTTCGAAAAATTTAGACAAGTAGATTATTCCAGCCACCGAGAATATGAAGGAATTGGATTAGGATTATCTATAGTTAAAAAATTAGTAAATATGCATGGTGGAGAAATTTGGGTAGAGTCTATTTATGGAGAAGGATCTAGCTTCTTTTTCACCATAGAAAAGTAGAAGTCGAGCATTTACAATAGAGTCAAAAAAAGTTATTCTAACTATACTTCGTGGAGGGATGGCGGAGTGGTCAATCGCAACAGACTGTAACTCTGTCCGGGTTTCCCGTACGTAGGTTCGAATCCTACTCCCTCCACCACTTTTTCGTATTCGACACTTTCATCACCACATCAAACAGTTTTTTGTACTCAAATTGCAGTTTTCAATCCTTTAAAAACGAGTTATAAAGTAGCCGTTTTAGGAATTTTACTTTTTCTTCAGGATTTTGGCCTTTATAGAGTGTAATGCCCCCGGTTAAGTCAACGAGAAACAAGAGAGTAATGTCTATGTTTGAGCACCTCCTTATGTCGTTTTCTATCAACAAAACGCTGCATAGCTTGAGGGGGCGTTTTGTAGTCTAGGGATTGGTGCGGAAAATCGGTATTGTAATCGATAATCCACTGTTCAAAATCTCGTTGGAATTGAAAGGGAATAGCCCCGTCATGAGTCCAAACAAGATCTTCTTTTAGGGTACGAAACACACGTTCCGTATCCGCATTGCCTTTTGGATTATTCCAGGCAGTAAACAGTTGCTTAATTTTTAATTGAGAACAGGCTTTCATATATTTTTCAGAAGTTGGCTGACAGCCATTATCTGAAATAAGTTTAGGCTGTCCATGTTTAGAGAAGATACCCTCTGGGTATCGATTATTAACGGCTATGAGTAGAGCTTCAAGCCAATCTCCAGCATTGGAAGATGAAGACGTGTAATGTCCGATTATCTCCTTTGTATACCAATCCAGAACAATATGAACATAGACCCAACCCCAACCATGACTCTTAACCTTAGTCATATCTGTTCCCCAATATTTATTAGGAAGTCTAGCTCTTGGTTTCGGTCGTGTTGAATAGCCTTTAATCGTTGGTTTTTTGAAACTAAAAGTGCGTGTTCTTTTATCAGTCTGTACACGCTATTTTTAGCAACAACCTGATTATCTCTATCTCTCATATACGCCCAAATGCGTCGATATCCCCAGAGAGGATGGTCCGATTTTATCGCGCATATGCGCTCTAAAATAGGGGCATCTAAACTATTTCGAGACTGAGAGCGTTTTCGCGTCACGAATCGAGCCACTTTAGCTCGTCCTCGGTTTTTTTAACTCGACCGTCAGTTCTCCGACATAGCCTGTTAATTCCTTAACCTTTGCTTCTAACTGCTCAAGCTTTTTATCTGGTTTTTCATCGAAGATGTTGGCTCCATTTTGGATGAATGGTTCTTTCCATTGATAGTACTGACTTTGACCCATTTCGAATCGAGCACATAGTTCTGATACCGATGCTTTTTCTTTAAAGCCTTCCATCACGATCTGTAGCTTCTGCGTCCCTGTCCATTGTCTGTTTTTTATTAAAAGTCTCCTTCAAAAGGTGTTTTTTCGCCGCCCCTAAAAGCCCTTAAGCTTAAGGGCTTTTAGGGGGTGGTCTTGTATCTATTGAGACTCTCTTATTTTACGTCATTTCTTAACTGAGGGCAGTATAAAAGGAATACTCTCACACACCTTACTATGTCCATGATTCACAACTTCATTATGGATATTAAAACCCTATTTAGGCAATTATCTACTCCTAACCTAACACTTAAGCCAGCTCAATCAGTACGAAAGATGCTCAGTGACACGTTGGAAACATATAAAAAGCTCTATCCCATTATTGCACCAGAACAATATAAAAGAGCTCTTGAAGAGCTTTTTAGCAAAGTATTTCCAAAAAATGAACCTGAATCCAAATGATCATCATCAGCCATTTTTCAGAAAGATTAGCTCTCAATAAGAGGCATTGACTCTAATGAAATTGATATAATGGTTGCATAAAACCGAGAAAAGTTACTTCTTATACAGAACATAAACTACGTCTTTTTTTAAGTATTTCGATCCCTTTTTCAAGAGACGTAATTTTCTGTTTGGTTATTTTGATATCTTCACAAAAAGAGTCTCGATTAAGAAGCTGAGCCTTGAGTTCCGATAGTTGCTAGTCTGGATAATGATGAACCTATTTGGTATGCACCTTGTGACCCTCACGCCATTGCAAGTGAAGATAACGTTTTCCCCTCCGTTTTGGGTAACCAGAAATATTACATTGATAAAGCTCGACAAGTTTAAGGAGTCGCTCATATCCTTCAATAACAATTGATTCAATCATAGAGTAGTATTATTTTGTCATCCTACTATTTAGTAAAAATAAATAAAAGTGAAGGATACCATTATGCTATGCGTTCATCAATTTTATTTAATCCAATTTAATATAGTGACAGCCGTCACCTTTATACGGTCTAATTATACATTAAACGCTAACAACTTCTCATCCATAATTCTATGTTTACGTAGTTTTAAGAGTGAAGTTTAGATCGTGCATCTTATCTATATTCTTTAGGGGATAAGCTCAATGCTCATGTTTTCCAGAACCAAGGTCAGGTGATTTCTCTTCAAAAAATACTTGCTCAAATACCGGACCAGAACGTCTTTCTTCTTCATGAGCATGGTGGTGGTTGTCTTTACTAAATCCAAAGTCATCAGGGTTAACAGTATGAAGATAGCCATGAATCTGAATAATAAATAATAAAAAACCTGCAACGATGAGGCCCCCATTGGTCAAAGAGCTAAATTTTGTAAAAGACTGCGTTTTGCGCCAACTTGAAATTAAAATAATCATCGCAAATAATGTGATAATCTGACCGATTTCTACGCCGACATTAAACGACAGAATTCTCATAATTAACCCATGCTCGCCTAATGGAAGTTGTTGCAGGCGAGTCGAGAGACCAAAACCATGAACCAAGCCAAATAAAAACACAACAAAAACCAAGTTTGGACTCTTTATTTTTAAAAATTTCTTAAATCCATCATTATTCTCAAACCCTTTGTAACAAACACTGAGTGCAATAACAGCATCAACTAAAAAATAGTTAGCCGAAATATTGAAAATTGTGGCAAAAATCAAGGTAATACTATGCCCGATGGTAAAGGCTGTAATAAACTTGAGAATATCTTTGAACTTTGTCAAAAAGAAAATAATCCCTAATAAAAATAATAAATGATCGTAGCCTGTGACCATGTGAACAACCCCTAGTCGGATGTACTCCAAATAGCCCCCACTTAACATAGATGCTTTATCTGCTTCAGATATTCCGTGTGCAAATAACCTCGACATGGGTGAAATACAAAATAAAAATAAAAATATTTTTTTTAACATAATGATGGTCTCCTTTTTTGATTATGAACTTAAAATTCAACGCCTCAATTTAGTGAAAATTAACCTAGAGAAAGAGGCGCGCTTAGATAAAATGAACGGAAATTACGCCTAAGATACTAAACCAGATATCAACGTAAGTTACCTCCTAATTTTATTATTATTCACAGAAAAAAACCACTGATAAATGGATGGTATTACAAAAAGCGTTACCAGTGTAGCTGTTAACAACCCTCCCATGACAACAGTAGCCAGAGGTAGCCGAATGTCACTTTCTGTTCCATTATAAAAAAGCAATGGCCTCACCCTAAAGCTGTTTTTGCTGTGGTCATTAATATCGATTTAGCACGACTCGATGCCTTCTAAACTAATAGAGGCAAGGCTATGTCCGCCGCTATTAGACAATTGATTCAAGTAAGTAACCCCCTCCCATCTCATTACCTAGTGCGATACCAAAGAAAGCAATAAATCCAACCGATGACGGAACGAATAAGTTTTGTCCTGTTATCCACAACCCTATAATGCCACCCACAAGTGCTAGAGGGATATTCAAAAGAATAAGGCCTACACTTTTGGCTGAACTAAAACTGAGGTAGAGCACCAACACGATAAATACCAAGGTTATTGGAATTACAATCGAAAAGCTCTTATTTGCTTGTCGCTACAATTCAAACTGCCCACCCAAAACAGCGGTATACCCTGCAAGAAGCGTCACTTTTTCAGAAATAATCTGTTGTCCCTCTTCTACAAAGGGCCCAATATCACACCATTCAACATTGTAATGAATACTTATAAATCGTTGATTATTTTCACGAGTAATCTGCCGCGGACCCACACCCTCTTTAATGTCGGCTAGTTGAACTAAAGGAAGCATCTCTCCCTTCGGGGCACGTATAACAAGCGTCTCTATATCTTGTTTTGATTTCCTAAATCTCTCTTGGACCCGAACTTGAATATCAAATCGCTTCACGTCATCAAATAATTGACTCACTTCTTTACCCCCAATGGCTGTCTGAATCACATGCTGAATATCTGATAATAAGATGCCAAAACGAGCACTCTTTCCTCGATCAATCGTAATGAGTAGTTGAAGCACTCCCATGACTTGATCGACCTAAACATCAGAAGCGCATTCGATCTAAGGCACCTTTTAAGCAATTTCTTCACGAATGAGGGATTGTAAAGGATACTGATTGTTGGTCCGCCATTCTTCTTTTGGCTTCAGTAACATGTACATTTCTGCACTATTTACTGGTTAAGCATGTGCGACCAATACGACTAACAACCCTGTTATTTCAAAAATTTCCATCAAGAGCTTCTCCACAAGAAAGGCCATTTCCTTACTCTTTTTTAGAGCAATATATGGGGCCATTGATAGACTAAGAACGAGAGTTCCTGCTTGAAGTATTGGTGTAAATTCTGAACCAAACTGAGTAAAGCCAACTATTTTTTCTTGTGTATTGTATAACAGTCTACCAGAAAATAAAAAAAGGCAATCATAAAAACAACACACCCGTTATACTACTACCATGAATAATGAAGCAGTCCTCCACGCCGGATACAGATACGCACTATCCCTATCTCACAATGAGCAAACAGCTGAAGATCTTATCCAAGACGCTTGGATTCGCTTATTTGAGAGAAAAAAAGAGATTACGAAGCCTTTACTACTCACCACTATCAGAAACCTCTTTATAGACCAATACCGACGTCAAAAGTTAGTTGTCTTTGACGGGGGAGCTGATATGTCTAATATTTCGGAATCCGCTTACCCGCTAGATTTAGCTATCCAATCCAAGATAGATATTGAAGACGCATTAAAAGAATTACGGATCGAAGAAAGAGAAGCTATTGTCCTTAATGTTATGGATGGCTACACAGCAAAAGAAATCAGTAAATTTACAGGTAAACCCAGAGGAACAATCCTCAGTCTCATTCATCGTGGAAAACACAAAATGCTTGAATATTTAAGTAAAGACTTAAAAAAAGAAAAAGCCTCCGGGGGGAGATAATGAACAAGTTAGACGAGAATATAAAAGACCACTACACACACAAATACTGCCCAAAGCACATTGTGACTAAACTGCTAAAAAAATATCCCTGTCCTCAAGGCGATTGCACCCTCAAATTCAAAATAAGAGCCGTCCTCATCCTACTCATAATCTCATTTCTTGGGTACACCTCCACAACCTACATCCAAGCCCAATGCGCCATAACCGAAATGATAACCGTCCAAGCTCAGCACATTCCAATGACCCTATATCCAAAGGCCATAAGTACACTCAAACAAGACTTACCAAAACTACGTTTTCTTCCAGAAACCCTTCCAAAAAATCTAGATGCCAGTTACGCAATCATAGGCGCTCGTTATTGCAAAATAAAAGGCCAACCAACCGCTAGTGTACAAGTAGTAGAAAGAAAGACCGGTCAAATCTCTACCTTGTACATAAGTCCCAAAAGACGGAGCTCTTTTTACCCGATGGCCTCTCATGTGAAAAACCATGCGGTTAAATACTGGTCCGAAGACTCTCTTTCTTTTACTTTGATTGATTTAGGTTAAAAAAAACGGCCCTCTA
>CALLLO010000018.1 GCA_938082985.1 uncultured Candidatus Marinamargulisbacteria bacterium
CTTTTAAAAGTAGAAAGAGCGCAGCAAGAATAGGGGCAATAAAGCATAAGGTTATTGTAGCGCCAAATAATGGACCGGCGACAAGAACATAGTTCCAAGGTTGTTTTAATACACCTCCGACTATATTAGCTGAACTTATACTTGCCGTTGTAAAAATTATACTATTTACACATGAAATCTTAAGGAGATATGGAGTTTTACGGTCTGTTATCTTACAAATAACATACCAAAAAGCATTGGCTGAATTAATCCAAAAGATAGATTGATATTTATGAACAAGTATACTACCTTCTGGACTTTTAGTGGTTAAAAGAAGAAGCTCTCCAATAAAATAAAAAAAGATTATTAAAAAGTACACAAGCATGCTGGGCATAATATTTGATAGTCTTAAATTATTGTATATCCTAGCTATAAAAGTGAGTTGTATAAAAGCTGATACAAGAGCTACAACTACATAGCTAATCATTTAGAGGCTTTTCAATCGTGAATAGGGATAAAGAGAACTATGTCCGTCACTCCAATTTATACCTAATGCATAATTACCTACTGGATTCATGCTCATTGGATATACAGTATCTGGAATAGTTGTGATATCAATTTGTTTTTTACCAGTAAACTCCTCTACACAATGAGCACACTGACACTCAAGTCGTACGAATTTAGGCTCAAGAGTCACTGTTTTCTTATTATTAAATTCAATAATTATTCCGGATTTTCTATCAAAACCTATCTGAGGAGCTTGTATGCCTCCATCGTTAATTTTTTCAGTTTCTTCGCAAACAGAATCTGCTAAATTTTGGTATTGTTCTGCAATTAGACTTTCAGGATGGCTTAAAATATAAGGCATGCCCGAATCACCAGCAATAGAGAGCTCTGTCGTTACAGGGAATTCAAATGCGTGCTTAAATCCAAATTCTTTTTTAAGTTTACTTAATGCTCCAGATCCAAAAATATAGTGTTTATCATCACAGGAATTACAAATGTAATAACTCATATTTTCAACTACGCTAATGGTTGGAATATTTAATGTATCAAACATATCAATTCCTTTCACTACATCAATAAAGCTAAGGTGTTGTGGGGTTGTCACAATCACAGCGGCTGTTATTGGAATCATTTGGCCTAATGTTAACTGAACGTCACCCGTTCCCGGTGGATAGTCTATTAGGAGGTAATCAAGATCTCCCCAATTTGTATGTGTAAGAAGTTGGTTAATTATCTGACTGACCATTGGACCCCTTAATATTGCAGGGCCTTGGCTTTCAGATTCATTTTGTGCGTACCCAAATGACATCAGTTTTATATTGTTAAATTCTACAGGACTAATTAGATTTCCATCTTCATAAAGGTTTGTATCTTTTGCTTTGATCATGGTTGGAAGACTAGGCCCATAAATGTCTGCATCAAATATTCCAATACTAAATCCAGCTTTAGCTAGGCTAAAGGCTAAATTTACAGTGGTTGTAGACTTTCCTACGCCACCTTTACAGCTAGAAATTGCAATAATATTTTTTACGTTTTCTAAACCATTATTTGAAGAATCTATTGATTTAGTTGATGCTTGAATTGTAACGCTTAAATCTACTCGCTTAACGATTTCTATATCTTTTATTTCTTTTGTAATTATGATCGCAAAAGATTTTTGCATAGAGTGAAGCTCTTTAGGAATCTCTACATGTACATGAGCTACACCAGACTCAGACTCAAACTTAATTAATTTAACGTAGCCTAATTCAACAAAGTTTTTATTACTTTTGGGTTCAATAATGTTTTGTAATGCAGAATTAATAGCGTCAATTGATTTCATGAGGTAAGTATATCATGTCTTATTTCGTCAGGCACCCTAAACGACATCCGCTTGAAGCGCATTTTTTGTAGCACCATGAATTTTAACGTCTATTAGGTCCCCTTTTGTATATGCATCAGACTTAGGCACGATAACGACCGTGTTTCCATCATTTCTTCCTTGATAATAATCTGCTGACCGTTTTGTGCTTGTTTCTGCAATTAATATTTTTTCAATTTGTCCGATGTGAGATTGGTTTTTTCTCAATGCAATGTCATGCTGTATCTCATTTAATAAAACTATACGTCTTGTTTTTTCTTTTTCAGGCACATCATCGGCATACTTTTTGGAAGCTCTCGTATTGGGTCTTTCTGAATATTTAAAAATGTAAGCTTGGTCGAATTCCACTTCTTGAACTACTTTAACTGTATCTTCAAATTCTTGGGCTGTTTCTGTAGGAAATCCTAATATTATATCAGTAGAAATATTTACATTAGGCATAATATCTCGAGCTTCTTTTATAAGGTCTAAAAACTCTCTTTGGGTATATGTTCTATTCATTATATCCAAAATGCGATCATTTCCAGCTTGAAGGGGCATGTGTACTTGATTACAAATATTATTACGCTCAGACATTAAGCTAAGAAGTTTTCTTGGGAAGTCTTTAGGATGTGGAGACGTGTATCTAATTCTTTCTATTCCTTCTACATCAGATACCATTTTCATTAAGTCAGTAAAATCATATTTTTCGTGCTGATAAGAATTTACGTTTTGCCCTAATAGAGTTACTTGTTTATATCCATTTTTAACAAGTCTTTTAACTTCTTCAATAATGTTTTTAGGTTCCCTACTTCGTTCTCGTCCTCTTGTATAAGGGACAACACAAAAAGTACAAAAATTATTACACCCTCTCATGATAGCAATCCATGCATTCACACCAGCATCTCGTACAGGGTCAATATCAGAGTAAGTTTCAAATTCAGACAAAGTCACATCAAAAGCTTTAATTCCTGTTTCAGTCACTGTAGAAATAAGGTTGGGTAAATGTTTATAGCTATCAGGGCCAGCTATAAAATCAATACCTAAACGTTTATTTTCTAAAAGATTTGTTTTGAAATTTGTAGCCATACATCCTAAAACACCTATGCTGACTTTTCCATCTTTGGCTTTTTTTATTTCGTGAACACGATTGTAAATCTTTCTATTAGCATTATCTCTAACTGAGCATGTATTTAGCATGACAATGTCGGCGGTAGATTCTTGATCTACAATCTTATACTCCGCCTTTTGAAGAATACTTTTAACTAACTCCGTGTCATAGACATTCATTTGACAGCCATATGTTTCAATAAAGACGTTTTTTTTGCTCATAGTCTAAGAATTATACTAGGTATCTGAGAGTAAACCAAGCCATGAGGACTGGAGTCAGATTAAAATTCCTGTGATGGCTTGGTTGTCTATTGCTTCTAGCTGAACATTTAAAATTTTATTCTTAATATTGGATTCTGATTTAACTTTTACTCTTATATAATTATCTGTTAAACCTGACCAGTACCCATGTTTTTCTTGTTCAAAGAGAACGGTTACTGTTTTACCTAAAAACTGTTCGTTGTATGCCTTTCTTTTTTTCTTGCTCAGGTCTCTCAGAATTTTACTGCGTCTTTCGATTTCTTTTGGTTCAACTTGATTGTCGAGTTTTTTACTTCTGGCATACATCCGTTCTGAATAACTAAATACGTGGAAATAATGAATAGGCATCGTGATGAGGTTGGCGACAGTTTCGTCAAAATGAGCCTTTGTTTCTCCCGGAAAGCCTACAATTACGTCTGTTCCGATACAAATATCAGGAACAGATTCAAATGCTGTCGTAATAAATTCTCTGAATTCTGCCATGGTGTAATGACGGTTCATGACTTTAACTACAGAATCTGAACCGCTTTGAATCGGAATATGTAGGTATCGACACATCTTAGGCTTTGATTTCATCCAATCAATAAGGTTTCTTGGGATTGTAGTCGGTTCTATTGAAGAGATTCGAATACGTTCTAAGCCTTCAATCCGACTAAGTGCCGCGACAACATCATCTATTTTTTTACCTTCATCTTCGTATGTACCTACGTTTATACCCGTTATTACTATTTCTTTGTGTCCAGCGGTTACTAGGTCAACAGATTCTCGAATAATATCACTAAACACCCGACTTCTAGCCGGGCCTCTTGCAAAAGGAATAACACAAAAAGCACAATAAAAATCACACCCATCTTGTATTTTTATATTGGCACGTGTGTGGTGTTTGTCTATGCCACTGTTTTTAATAATGAAAGGTTCTCGTTTTATTTTTTCAACTAAAACAACTGGAGACTCATTACTTTCTTTTACTATATTATAGAGATTCATCTTCTCAGCGTTACCAATCACCCATTTTACATTGTTTAATTCTAAGAGTTTTTCTTTGAGAATTTGGGATTGACAGCCGATGAGGGCTATCTCAGCTTTTTTATTAAGCCGAAGGATTTTATTTACGAGTTTTCTTGTATTGGAGTCTCCGTTTTCAGTTACCGTACAGGTGTTTACAACAAAGATGTCCGCGTCTGGGCCAAATGGCACAATTTCAAATTCATTCTTTTCAAACCCCTGTTCAAGTGACGCCGTTTCAGATTGGTTAAGACGACACCCTTGTGTATAAAAACTTACTTTTTTCATGGCTTAGATGTGCTTTTTTTTCTTAGGGCTAAAAAAAATTCTTTTAAAAGTTTGGAGGAGCGACTATCTTCAATGTAGTCGACAGTAAGCGTATGATTAAACAGGTTATCCTTATTTAGGTCTACTTTTGTGCCCATCCCACCCCATTTTATGTCTCTTGCTGAAAAAACAAGCCGTTTAAATCTTGCATGGAGTATAGCCCCAGCACACATCACACAAGGCTCTAATGTAGAATACATCACACAGTCACTTAATCGCCAGGCATTCATGGCTTTTTGAGCTTGTGCTATAGCAAGCATCTCGGCATGCGCTAAACAATCTTTTTTTGTTTCTTTTAAATTATGAGCTTTAGCTATGACAATGCCATCTAGTACGATTATGACACCGACAGGCACTTCGCCTTTTCTGGCAGCTTTTTCAGCCTCTTCTAAAGCTAGTCCGAGATATTGTTCGTCAGTAGGCATTAATTAACGCTTAAATTAATGCCTGGAAAGGATAAACCATCTGTCAGTGGGCCTGTTTTTTTTTCATAATTCTCAACGTTTTTTGTAAGCATTTGAGCTAAACGCTTAGCGTTTCTAGGACTCATGATAATACGCGATTTAATAGTCCCTTTATTCCCTTGAGGTTGGATAAAAGCAAAATCAACAATAAACTCTTCTTTGTTATAATTTGAAATAGCTAAATTAGAATATTGCCCCTGCGCCACATCTTTTTCTATATCCACTTTAATGTTTTTGTCTTTTTTTTCGAATACATTTTTATTTTCTTCACTCATTATTCTTTTACCCTTTCCATATAATCACCACTTTCTGTATTGACCTTAATGAGATCTCCATCTTTGATGAAAGTTGGCACATTAACGATTATATCATTTTCACATTCAACGGGTCTTAATGAAGCAGAAGCTGTAGCTTTTCTAACTTCTGGAGGAGCCGATACGACTCTAATATCTATAGACTTAGGAAGCTCAAGCCCAACGATTTGTCCGTCATGAAAGGTAACCGTGAAAGCAATCTCTTCTTTTAAGTATTTTGCAGACTCACCAATAATATCGTCGTTGATTGTGATTTGTTCATAATCTTCTGTATCCATAAAAATGTAACCAGATGAGTCTTTATATAGGTATTGCATGGATTTAGTTTCTAAAAGGGCTTTTTCTACACGTTCACTTGATAGAAATCTTTTTTCAAGATTACGTCCATTAATGATGTTTTTAAGTTTTGTTTGCATGCAGGCATTCCCCTTTCCGGGGGTTCTATGCATTTTCCAGGCTACTCTATAAAGTTCCGTGTCGATGATTAGCACCATGCCTTCTCGAATTTGTGTTGCGTTAATTTGCATCCCTATCTCCTTTTTATTTCACTATCATACTTACTTATTCAAGGCTTCTGCAATAGTCACAAAGTGATAGCCTTGCATTTTTAGAGTTGTTATCAGACGAGGAAGCATGGTTACTGTTCGTTTGGTTTCAGGGAGTACTATGATTGCTCCTGGAGAAGCAGATTCAATAATATGGTTTAATATAGCCTCTGAACTATTTGATTCTTTCCAGTCTTCGGGTTCTATATTCGATTTAATTACTTTTTTAAAATAAGGTTTAAGCCATTTTTCCTGTGACGATTTCATGCGTCCATAAGGAGCTCTAAAATAACTTGGAGATTCACCTAAGATATCATGAAATATCTTTTTACTTTCTGATATTTCAGCGATAACTTCCTTCTTATTTAAAGTAGAAAAGTCACCATGAGAATAAGAATGATTGCCTAATGAATGCCCTTTATTCAGAGTCTTTAGTGCTAAGTCAGGATATTTATTTATTTCTGTGCCTAAAAGAAAAAAAGACGCCTTAACATTAAAAAAATCTAAGGTCGTTAAAATGTTCATATGAATATTTTTTTTAGGCCCATCATCAAAACTTAAAACTATTTCCTTTTTATTTGTTTCAAAGGTTTTAACTACATACTGAGATGCTGAGAGAACTGAACTTAAACATAAAAATAAAAGTAGTAGTTTAATCATCTAGAAGCTCTTCCAGCTGATTTAATAAAGATTCAATATAGGTCATACTCTTTTTCCAAAATTTTTCATCGTTAATATCCGCGTCT
>CALLLO010000019.1 GCA_938082985.1 uncultured Candidatus Marinamargulisbacteria bacterium
GTTAGAAGCTCAAACTCTGTGCAGGTATTGTCGCTATATTTTATGACGGGTTGCAGGATGTCGCTAAAGTCGTCATCTGATATAGCTTCACCATTAACACGAAAACGCTCGTTATATCTGTGTAAATGCGGCGAGGTGTACACGCCAACTGAAATACCGTTTTCTATGAGTGCCGCTTCCATAAACGCTATCGTAGATCCCTTTCCGTTAGTTCCCGCTATGTGCGCTATTTTTTTTATCTTTTTATGAGGATTTTTAAGTTGGTTTAAGAAATCTCTAAAACGCGCCAAGTCGTAATTAATCCCTAAGCGATTTTTGTATGATTCTAATAATTGTATATCTTTTTTTCTAGCCATAGACGGCATATTAGTGTCTGGATCTTAAATGCGCAAGGAATCAAACTAGCCTCAGGCTCGTCTTCATATTACAATATAAAAAAACATTCAGATTCCCCAAGGAGGACACTTATGCCATTAGTACCCATGGTTGTAGAACAAACAGGACGAGGCGAACGCTCGTATGATATCTATTCTCGACTTTTAAAAGAAAGAATTATTTTTTTACACGAACAAGTAGACGACAACTCCGCTAACCTTATTATTTCTCAACTTCTTTTTTTAGAAGCAGAAGATTCCGAACGTGATATTTATCTCTATATCAATAGCCCAGGTGGGGTTGTAACGGCAGGACTCGCTATTTTTGATACGATGAACTTCATCAAAGCCAAAGTGTCTACCATCTGTATGGGACAAGCCGCTTCCATGGGTGCTTTCCTTCTAGCCGCTGGAGAACCGGGAAAACGTTATGCTCTACCCAATGCCAGAATCATGATTCACCAACCTTTAGGTGGTGCTCAAGGTCAAGCCACTGATATCGAAATTCAGACAAAAGAAATTTTAAGAATTAAGAAAACGCTGAACATGATTTTAGCTGAAAGAACAAAACAAAAATTCTCTAAAATTGAAAAAGATACAGATAGAGACTTTTTCATGAGTCCCGTTGAAGCTGTTAAATATGGGCTTATCGACGAAGTAATCGAAAAACCTATAGAGAAAAAGAAGTAGACACCGATTATGAGCCAAGACGTTTTACGCTGTTCTTTTTGTGCCAAACCCCAGCAGCTTGTTAAAAAGCTAATTGCTGGGCCTGACGAGGTTAACATTTGTAATGAATGTATTGGCACCTGTCTAGACCTTTTAGATTCTGAGGGTACGCCTATTAAACCTTCCAAGGGTACACCCTCTTTGGATGCTGGCATAGGCGCTCAGATTGGGGTTCGAAAAGCTAAGGAAAAAAAAGAGGCCCCAAAAGCCCCTGTCAAACTACCTAAGCCAAAAGAAATTTTCAGTTATTTAAATGATTATATTATCAGTCAGGAACAAGCTAAAAAAGTTATTTCTGTTGCTGTCTATAATCACTACAAACGCCTTTGGAACAAACAACCTAAAGACGATAGTGTTGAGCTTCAAAAAAGTAACGTATTGTTGTTAGGTCCAACAGGCACTGGAAAAACCTTGTTCGCACAAACCTTGGCTCGACTTATCGACGTCCCCTTTACCATTGCAGACGCGACGACGCTTACAGAGGCTGGTTATGTTGGTGAAGATGTAGAAGGGACACTATTTAGACTCTTACAGGTAGCGGACTTTGATGTTGAACGTGCCCAACAAGGGATTGTTTATATTGATGAAATAGACAAAATTAGTCGTAAATCAGAAAACGCATCTATCACGCGTGATGTCTCTGGCGAAGGCGTTCAACAAGCCTTACTTAAAATGTTAGAAGGCTCCCTCGTTAATGTTCCTATGAAAGGGGGGCGTAAAAACCCTCAGCAAGAATTTATCACGATAGACACCACCAACATACTCTTTATCACAGGCGGCGCTTTTCATGGCTTAGAAGCGGTCATCGAAGCAAGGCTTAACAAACGCAGTATTGGATTTTTGGATGAAAACGAAGGCGAAAAAGCTAAATCTGAAGCCATTTTTCAATATGTTCAACAAGAAGACTTATTTAAGTTTGGAATTATCCCAGAACTTATTGGGCGGATTCCTATTCTTGCAGCCTTACATGAACTGAGTGAAAAAGATTTGATGAACATTTTAACTGAGCCTAAAAATGCACTCACGAAGCAATATAAAAGTTTGTTAAAGATGGATGGCGTTGAGCTAGACTTTGAAAAAAAAGCGCTCACATTAATCTCTCGTATTGCTAATCTAAGAAAGGTTGGCGCTCGGGCTTTGAGAAGTATCTTTGAAGATTTGATGTTGGATGTCATGTTTGACGCTCCAGACGGAAAAGAAAAGACCATTAAAATCACTGAAAAACATGTGTTAGCTTATTCTGAGACGAAGTTGTCTAAGATTTTACGGGATAAACTAAAGACTCCGAAGTAATTCGGAAGCATAACCCTCACCCTGCTGGGGGTGAGGGTTAAAACACATCAAACAATACTCCTAAAATTTTCTGTAATTCACTTCTCTCCACTTTCCCATATAACCCTTCGGTTAAATACTCCTCATATCCATCTCCTACCTCAAAAACCTCTTTATTAGACTTAAGATGAATCACCCCTTGCATCATAAACACCTCTCGAAAACGACGCATCGCTATAGCCACACATTTTTGTTCGCCTACCATACGCTCGTAGGGGTTGTGGTAGCCGTTACAAAACTGAATATTTTGAGGAGTATCCGATTCTACAGAAGGCGTGGTTTGAACCTTGCACTGTGCTAAAGCCTCTGTCACTTTTTTAGACACCCACTCTATCTTTTCTTTAAACCCTTGAGGAAGAAACCCCTGCTTATTATAGCCCCCTAGGCTAAAGACAATGTCGCCTGGGGAATGAAAGACAATACCCCCACCCGTCGCTCGACTAGCATGGTCAATAGCCATAAGGTCGCCTGGTAGGTTTTTATTATAAGAATGTGTAATGGAGGCCTGCTGCCATTCATAGGCTCTAAAAAAGTGTGTAGACCTTCCTTCTTGCAGGTCTTTTAGGAGACTATCGTCATATCGCATATTTTGCTCTGCGCTTTTGAAAGTTGTTATATCCATCCTGCAATCTAAACACAAAGCCCTGTCAATTTAAATCAGTAATGCTACACTAGCCCTCATGATTACGATTGTCGATTATGGCGTAGGAAATATTGCGAGTGTCCAAAAAGCTTTTGAGTTTATTGGGCATGACGTTTTGGTTAGCTCAGACAAAAAGGCGATTATCGACGCCGATTTTTTAGTCGTTCCTGGGCAAGGGGCTTGTTCACAGGCTATGACTCAACTTAAAAAGCTCGACCTTGTCAGCCCGATTAAAGACCACGTTTTAGCGAATCGTCCTTTCTTAGGTATCTGCCTGGGCTTCCAGATTTTATTTGAATATTCAGAAGAACATGGTGGAGTTGATGCTCTAAATCTTTTTCCTGGTCACGTTGAGTTATTCCCTTCTGACTCTCAAAAAGTCCCTCAAATGGGTTGGAACACCATTCACATTCAAGACGCCCATGCCTTTACCCTTCCATCCATCCAACAGGACTCGCATGTTTACTTCGTACACTCATTTTTTGTTAAAGATACCACCCCTGATATTATCGCTACACGGACAGACTACGGCCAAAGCTATGTGTCCGCGATACGATCTGGCAATGTATGGGGGACTCAGTTTCATCCTGAAAAGAGTGGCGATATTGGGCTCGGAATGCTGAGAGATATAACCGCTTCGTTAATCTAAATCAAAGCCAAAATTTATCGCGTTTTGTTCTGTCTGAAAGTTTATAAAAGCGGTCCAACACGTTAACTTCATACCAAAAATAATATCAAAGTTTCTAATTTCATAGTCTTGAATATTGTAGTCTATTTTATTTCCTATAGAAAATCTTCCAGGCGTATACGTGAGTGACAGACCCACCTCATCTGAGACGAGCGCAAAGTTACTTTCATGATTAAACGGGCTTTCTCCAAACACCGGAAGTAATCGTTTAGTAAACGAAAATGTAGGTTCTAAGATGGAGGTTTTATTTTTAAATACAAACGTGGCATAAAAACGCTGCCAAGTGGTGCCCGTATCATACCAAAAACCTGAATAATTAAGCTCCGATCTAAGGTCCCATGCCTCTGACAAATATTTGTTTTGAAATATCTTGGATTCTGCATTCGTCCGCCAGGCTTGAAAATCATCTTCATCATCAATTTCTTCAATGACTTTTCCATGTGAAAGACTAGCGTCCATCATAAGTCCCATCCAGATTAAAGGTGCACTATTAGCTTTAAATTCTAAAGACGGCGCCAAACTAACACGCTCATCATTCACGATTTCTCTTTCTGCGACAACAAAGGAAAGCCTAGAACGTGGAAGATCTTGACCCACAGTAAAGTTCTTTAACAAGGCCGCCAAAACGTCTGTTTCTTCTTCTTTTATTTTCCATAAATCCCAATTAAATTGCGCTCGGCCTGAAAATTCATCTCGTTGAGCGGCGATACCTGTGACATATACTTCTTTATTTTTCCCAACAGATATTCCGTGCTCAAAGCCCGCATAGCCCCCAAAGCTTTCTGTAGCTCCAAACAGAATAGCTCCCTGAGATTCCGGATTTACAAAATACGCAATACGCTCCTTAATAAAAAAACCTTCTGTCATGTTTGTTCCTACATCTGGAATTAATGAGGTGGTACTTGATAAACCATAGCGTTTTGCCCCATATACATAGGTCGGTATGGGAAGTGGAAAAGGAAGAAGTCCTGTTCTAATTTTAGTATTCATCGCAACAAAAAATCCCCATTGTGGATAAATAATCATCTTTTTCGCTTCCACACTATAATTGGACGCTTCTGCGCCATGATCGCAGGTGGTAAAAATCGCATCGACCAGGACTATTTTAGTACTATAGAATTTCATTTCTTTAGCTTCAACTTTTACTCTGCCAAATTTAGCAAACAGATCTCTAGCTACGCCTTTGTAAGTCTGTAAATCATAATTAAAATAAGACCCATTAATATGTTGAGTCATATCTTCATTATTAATCTCAAAGTTATCAGGAAAACGAATGATTTTTTGAGCTTTACTATACTTAAAAGCGTTAGAGGATACGATGTAATCGTTGTACAACAAGGTCACGTTTCGGTTTGCTGAAACACCTGTCGATTCTTGATCGAATACTATTTCATCTCCGTACAGTTCGATATATACCCCGCGTTTCGCTTCTGCCACCGTAGAGAAAGCGAAACAAAGTAAAAAAAGAATACAAAGCTTTTTCATGATAAAAGCATTACCCCCCATACTCAGGCGGAATGCCCGCCTGACCAGACTGCGGGGCGACTTCCTTAGTACCTTGAACAAATTTAGAAATATCTCGTTTAAATATGAGGGACAAATCGCCGGTAGGTCCATTTCTTTGCTTGGCAATGACCAACTGAACGGGAGAAATACTTTGCTTGGCTTCTGCGTACCCTTCTTCTCTATGTATAAACATAACAAGGTCTGCGGTTTGCTCCATCTCTCCTGTTTCACGAAGATCAGACAACATGGGGCGTTTATCTTGTCGTTTTTCAATATCACGACTCAGCTGCGACAAGGCTATGATTGGGATCTTCGATTCTTTGGCAAACGCTTTTACTTCTCGTACAATTTCAGAGACTTCATGAAAACGACTTTCTTGTTTTTTACTACTCCCCCGCATGAGCTGCATATAGTCGATGATGATAAGCTTAATATCGGCTTCCAACTGCAAACGACGTACCTTAGCACGCATCTGTAGTGGTGATATCCCTGGCGTATCATCAATATAAATAGGCGACTCGGCTAGCTTTCCAAAGGCTTGGTTGAGATCTCGGTATTCATGGTCATGGAGGTTGGACGTTCTAAGACGTCCCGAATCTAGGCGGGCTTCTGAACATAAAAGTCTCATCGCTAATTGTTCTTTAGGCATCTCACAACTGAAAACGGCGACCGCGTGTTTTTTAGTTATCGCTGCATGAGCGGCAAAGTTCATAGCGAGTGTTGTTTTACCCATAGAAGGTCGAGCTGCTAGGATAATAAGATCGCCAGGTTGAAAGCCAGAGGTCATCGCATCTAGGTCTGGGATACCCGACGATATGCCTAAAATTTTATCATCACTGTCATAGGCAGATTGGATGTTATCGAACACCGTGTTAAGTACTTCTTTTAAATGAACAAAATCATCAGATACACCTTCTTTGGTGATATCTGTAATTTTCTTTTGAGCCATATCCATAACGTCGTTTACTTCTTGAGTGTCGTCGAAAGCTTCTTTTATGATGCTCGACCCTGTATCTATTAACATTCTTAATAGAGCTTTTTCGAAAACAATCTCAGCGTATTTTTCTGCGTTGGCAGCAGTAGGAACTGTATCTAAAACATCGGCTAAATAAACACGTCCACCAGAGTTCTCGAGAGTGCCTGCTTTTTGCATAGCGTTGGACACAGTCAACAAATCGATAGGCTGGTTACTTTTGTACAAATCGACTATGGACTTATAAATATGCTCATGGGCGGGTTTGTAAAAATGTTCTGGACGAAGCTTGCCAATGACGACTGATATGGCATCTTTGGACATCATCATTGAGCCTAGTACAGCTTGTTCTGATTCTAAATGTTGCGGGGGTATTTTTTCTCTCATAGACCGCTCAGTGTAAAGCATGTCGTATAAATAAAAAAGCCTGGTTTTACCCAGGCTTTTTCTTCATCTTATTCCCAGAAACTTATCTCTACCTCTTGTTCGTCAGGATTACGACTTAAATTAATCCGCTCACGTTTGTCTCGACTATACGTCTCTAACATTACTCCCCCATCAAAGCTGATAAAACCGATAGAAGAAATCATCGTTTGAAAAAAGATCCTCCATCTCGTCATCCACTAAAGATATTTTATCCAAACTAACCGCTAATATCGTTTTTTTATCTTTTCATCACTACATATAGACAAGGCCCATCTTTCTGAGGGTTTAAACAGTGTTATGACCAATAAAAAAGCCTGGATACAACCAGGCTTTCTCATACGAAATCAAGGTTACCTTTGGCCTATCTTCTCTTATCTAAAGTCTATCACTAACTCTTGTTCCTCAACTTCAAGACTTATATTAATCTGTTCAAAACTCCCATTATTCATTCTCTCTAAAATTACACCATTATTAAATGACAGGTCTCCCAACATATCACTCGCTGGTTCTAGTATGGTTACCCTTCTGTCGCTTTCCGGCACACTCATATCTGTGTAAGAGTCGAGAACCTTTCCCACAGGACTCGAGAGACTTTTGTAGTCAAAATAATCCGTCCATTTCGAATAATTAACGTCTTCTGTCGACACCTCATTTTGATCGAACCAAATCCAAAGTTTATAATGTATACGCGACTCTAAAGGATTGTTAGCATTAGTCATGACTGGCAACTCAAACTGCCTTGATTCGCCAGATCCTATTAGATCTGTAACATAACTGATATTGCTCATTGAAATTGGAGAATAATCGTCATCAGTGAAAGCACCTACAAATAAACCAACCTTCCAGGTTCCGTCACTATCTGCATATTTATCATTATCAAAAAACCCTTCTATAAACTCTACCGTCCCGTTTAAAGTCACTGACCATGGAGCTTCAGGAACTTCAACCTCTACTAATCTCGCCGCGTAGTTACCTTCCCATATGACTGTATTTATCTCGTTCACTATTACCGGCCAAACATACACGGCATATCTTACCTTTAAGGTATCATTTTCTAAGGTTTCATAAAATTCATTGTTAGGCGTGAATGCACTA